>JAAXHX010000375.1:3320-6124 GCA_012270635.1 Dehalococcoidia bacterium
AGGTCCGTTGAAGTGGCCAGATTTGCTATACATCCGCTCGACCCTTCGAGAGCCTCAGGGTGAGCGGTGTGAGCGTCAACCAGCCTCCTTACACCGCTCCTCATCCCCATCCGTCATTCCCGACCCCGATCGGGAACCTCTCAGGCCTGCGCATGCTGACCCTGTCGAAGTATGGGCACGGGTGAACAGAGGATCACCCAGTGGTCAGCAGACCGGCCATCCACCCTGCCAGGTCGTCCTCCTGTAGGACCTCTATCCCCAGGGCACGGGCCCTCTCGAGCTGCTTTTCCGTGGTATAGCCATACGCCGCGAGATAGCAGTTCACCCCCAGCCCTCCCGCCGACTCCAGGTGCGCCACCTGGTCGTCGATGAAGTGGATGTCCAAGTAGGAACCGTCGACTGCCTCCGTAACCAGCCGCATGTGGACGTTCTTGTCCGGCGAACTCCCCACCATATCCTTGCCCAGGACGTGCCCCTCCGGCAGGACGAACCCGTTGTGCTGCAATATCCCCCGGGAAACGGCGCTGGGCTTGGAGGTCGTCACGAACACCCTTCCGAAGTCGCCTCGGCGTTGGCTGAGGGCCTGGACCATCCCGGTGTATAGGGGGTTGCGGTCCATCCACCCGGCCTCGTCCCGTCCCCGAAACCCCGCACGGTAGCGCTGAAACGCCCCTTCGAGGCCCGGCCCGTCTTCGACTTTGAAGAGGTCGAGCAGGTCCGGCAGCCGGGCCTCCAGCGCCTCATCGAAGCCATGCTGGTCCGCAATGGGCACGCGCAGGTCGAGCAAATGGAGGATCATCAGATAGTCCCGTCCGTCCCGAATCAGGGGGCGCATCCGGTAGAAACCGTCCCTGAAATAGTCGGGGACGGGGGAGACGAAGGGATCGAAGTCCTCGCCTTTGGCCTGACAGAAAGCGCCGTAGGCGGAGACCACGCACTCGGCGGCGCTGTCGCAGATCACGCCGTCGAAGTCCAGGGCTATCACGTTGGAATTCATCATTCGCACCCGGTTAGGAAAGCTATCCCCTTCCTCGCTGCGCGCCGTAGAGCAGAAGGGGTCGGTTGACTGAGGCCAAATCGGCTATTATCATTGGGTCTATACTACTCTCCTTGAGGGGGACGAAGACATGCCCTTGAGCGGCTTCATAGGAGCTCCGGGTATAGGGCTACCCGAGATACTGATAGTCCTTGTAATAATCGTCATTATCTTCGGCGTGGGCAAGCTCCCCGAGATCGGCGGCGCCTTGGGCAGGGGCATCCGTGAGTTCAAGAGGTCCTCCTCCGAGGTCACTGACGTGATTCAGGACGTCAAAGACCCCTTGAAATCCGACCCCAAGAAGGCAGACCGCAAACCCCACATCCCCGAATAATCCCCTCCGTCATTCCACCCCCCCGAGCCGGAATCCATACCCCCTTCTTTCCCGTCATTCCCGACCCTGATCGGGAATCCATCTCCGGGGCCCGCTCGTGCCGAGCCTGTCGAAGGGAAGTATGAGCGCGGACGAGCGGCTCTAGCCAGCATGCACTCGCGCCCTGATCCCCTCCACGTCCACCCCGACCTCCCCGGCTATCGACAGCGCCTGCTCCCAGTGCTCCTCCCGAACCGGCACGCCCTCCCGTGACCTGCGCTCATACTCCGCCTGGGCCCGTTCCCCGGGAAGGACTATCTCCTCGAACCCCGACGCCACGGCGGAACTCTTCACGTTCCTTATCATCTCGTCAACCTTCGACTTGAACTCATCAAGAGGTTGTAGATTCCCGACATTCACAGCCATGAGGAAGAACCCGCCGGTCCACGGCTCGTCGGGCGTTGGCATGAAAGGAATGGGCTTGGCCGTCGTGCCGCCCGACGCTATACCCGCCAGCACGTCGACGAATATCAGCCAACCCATGCCCTTAGGCCCCAGGGGCAATATCGCACCCCTCTGCTCCGACCCCCGCTTCGAGGGATCTACGATTAGCGGCACGGGATCGCCGGTGCGCACCCCGTCGGGCCCGACCAGCGGATCGTCGGTCATCGGCGTCCGGTCCCTCGCCGAGAGCACCACGTGCCCGTGCGACACCGAGCTCATCGCCCCATCGAATATGATCGGCCTCTCCTCTCCCGCAGGTACGACGAAGGCCAAGGGGTTGGTGTTGAACACCGGGTCCCGACCTCCCCACCCCGCCACCAGGGGAACGCCGTTGCTCATGGCCAACCCTATGAAATCGTCCTCGAGCGCCTTCATGGCGTACGCCGAAGCCATCGTGAAGTCGTTGGCGTTGCGCACCCAAACCAGCCCCACGGTCGATTCCCGCGCCTTTTGAATGGCCATGTCCATGCCTCTCGCAGCCACTACCTGACCCGGTCCGCCATTCCCATCCAGCAGTGCGAAAGATGGCCCCTCGCTGACCGTCTCCGTGGGCGTCCCGAACCGGACAGCCCCGCTGCGGATCCAGGGATACACCAGATCGATGCACGCGATGCCCTGGGTGTCCTTGCCGTAGAGGTCGGCCTGTACGAACGGCTCTGCGAACAGCCGGGCCTCCCCCTCCGACGCGCCGCAAGCCCGCGCCAACGCCCGGTACACCTCCCGTAAAAATTCTCCCCGCTCTATCCTCATACCCTATCGAATCCTTTGCACACCCCCCCAACCGGGCCCCAACCTTAAGCCATTCCCTGTCGTGACCTTTGCACAACCTATGTTGGAAGGGCCCGCCCATGCTTCCCAAAGATCCGCCTCTGGCTAAATCCCCCATCATTCCCGACCCCGATCGGGAATCCATCCCAGGGAGCCCGGGGTCGCTCATGCTGAGCCTGTCGA
>JAAXHX010000376.1 GCA_012270635.1 Dehalococcoidia bacterium
TGCCATACCCACACCAACATGCCCGGCAACGGCCGCCGGGGCGAGGACGTCAACGCCGAGGACGATGACGAGCTTCGCCTTGCCCGTTCCTTCCGAAACGTGCGGATAGCCCTGGAGACCGGGGTCACCACCCTTTGCGACAACGGGGCGTGGAACGATCTCGGGTTTCGGCTGAAAGCGGAGTTGAACAGCGGGACGGTCCTAGGGGCCGACGTGTTGGCCTGCGGCAACCCCATAACCATCCGCAAGGGACACTGCTGGTTCATGGGTTCCGAGGTCTCGGGGCCCGAGGAGGCCCGGGCCAAGGCCCGAGAGCACCTGGCCTCGGGCGCCGACTTCCTGAAGGCCATGACCACCGGGGGCAGCACCCTCGGCAGCCGGCCCTACGCCGCGGCCTTCCGCCTGGAAGAGTTGGAAGCCATCACGGGCGCCGCTAGGGAGGGGGGAGTCTACACCGTAGGGCATGCGCGCTGTTCGGCGGGGATAGACATGGCCGTCGACGCGGGGTTCAGCATGATAGCCCACTGCGTGTTCGCCGCGCCCGACGAGAGCTACCTCTTCGATCAGGCCGTGGCCGAGAAGCTGGTGGCCAAGGGCGCGTGGATCAACCCGACCCTCGCCATCTGGGAATCGAGGCTCAGGCTCCTCAAGGAAAAGGCCGAGGCCCAGGAATTGACCGAGGAAGAGCGGCAGGACGTGACCAAGGGCGAGAACGCCGTACGAGAGCGCATTGACGAATGTGGGCGGCTGAGGGACATGGGCGCGAAGTTCGTGGCAGGGTCCGACTGTGGCTGGGGCGCCTACCCCTTCGGCTACTTCGTAAGGGAAATTGAAGCCCTGGCCCGAGCCGGACTCACACCCATGGAAGCGTTGATGTCCGGGAGCAGCGAAGCGGCCAGAGCCCTCAACATCTCCGACAGGGTCGGGACCCTGGAGTCGGGCAAGCAGGCTGACGTGCTGGTCGTCAACGGCGACCCGTCCAAGGACCCGTCTTCGCTGACCGACGTGGCCGCTGTATTCAAGCGTGGGCGCCCGGTCGAGCGGCGTCTGACGGCCTAGGATACGATGCCCGCAAGGGCCTCCATCAGCCGGTCTAGCTCCTCTTCCGTGTTGTAGAAGTCGGAGGAGACCCGGACACAGTCCACCCCACCCACCGACCTCGCCACGATCCCGTGGTCCTCCCACAGCCGGTCGACTATCTCCTGGGATGTCGCGCCCGCGGCGCGGAAGGAGGTGAGGCCGCAGAGGCCCGGCCCCTCCAGCGGCGAGAGAACGTCGAAGTTGCCACGTTCCAGCAGCTTCGCCTTCAGGTGGTTGGAAAGCGAGATGTTGCGGGCTTCGATATCCGCGGGGCCGGCTTCGTTAATGAAACCGACGGCGGCGCGATAGCCGGCGGCAAGGGCGGCGCTGGTGGTGCTCACCTTGAACTTGCCCATCCCCGAAAGGTCGAATTCCAGGGGGCTTTTCTCTGTATCGACGGCGCTGTGCCCGACATACGAGGGCTGTACCATCTCGACGTGCTCCCGCTTGATGAACAGAGCGCCCGTGCCCTCGGGCCCGAGCATCCACTTGTGACCGGGCGTCGAGTAGAAGTCCACGTCCGCCCCCGAAAGGTCCAGGGCGATGTGGCCCGGGGTTTGGGCGCCGTCAACCAGCATGTACACCCCCTTGTCCCTGGTCAGGGAGCGGATTCCCTCCAGGGGCATCCGCAAGCCGCAGGAGAACTGGATGTGGCTGAAGGCGATCATCCGCGTGCGGGGCCCCATTTGGGCCTCTATCTTGTTCAGGATGGTGTCCCAGTCGTCGTTGGTGCCCAGTTCGACCACCCGCACCTTGACCCCGTGCCTTCTCTCGGCATACAGGCAGGGGATCATGACCGACAGGTGCTCGATGTCGAAGGTGATAATCTCGTCGCCTTCCTGCCAGGGGAAGCCGGCCATGACCATGTTCAGGCCTTCCGTGGTGTTCTGGGTTAGGCAAAGCTCGTCGGGGGTCACGTTCAGGAGGTCGGCCACGGCCTGCCGGGCGTCGTCCTCAATCTCGTGCCCCGAATCCAGGACAGGCTTGCTCGTCGGCCCTTCCGCCGACTCGTAGTCGACTCTCGCCTTGATCGCATCCAGGACCGGCTCGGGGGACGGGCCCGACCAACCCGTGTTCAGGTAAGTCACGTTTCTACAGACGGGTATCTGGGCCCTGATCTTGGCAACGTCCATTTCCAACCTCGCTTTATGTCAAATTTCTATAGTCCGTAGAGCCTTGCGCAGTTGTCCCAGAGGATCTTCTTCCTCGAAGCCTCGGGGACGACGTCCATCTCCAGGAAGGTGTCCAGGGCGTTGGGGTACTTGGAGTCGTGGTGGGGGTAGTCGGTGGAGAGGACCAGGTTGTCGTCGCCCACGGTCTCGATGACGTTCTTGACCATGAATTCGTCCACGTCCACGGAGATGAAGCTCTGTCGACGGAAGTAGTCGGAGGGCGGGCCCTGGAGCTTCGTCCTCTCCCAGGGCCCGAAGGTCTCCCACTCTTCGTCCAGCCGCCATAGCCACCAGGGGAGCCAGCTGCAGTTGCCCTCCAGAAACCCGGCCCTTAGGGTCGGGAACCTCTCAAGCACGCCCCCGGCGATCATGCTGCCGACGTCCATCATCAGTTCCATGGGGTGGGTCGCGGCATGGGCTATGACGAAGGAGTCCAGGAACCGGGTCCCAATGTGCTGCTGGTAAGCCCCCTGTATGCCGTGGAAGCAGACCGGCACGCCAAGGGACTCGGCTTCCTGCCAGAACGGGTCGTAGTAGGGGTCGTACCAGGGCTTGTCGTTGACGGGGTTGGAAGGGAGGACCAGGGCCACCATGCCCAACTCGTTCACTGCCCGTCGGGCCTCCTGGGCGGCATTCCTGACGTCGTGCATCGGCATCTGGGCCGCGCCCTTGAGGCGAGAGGGGTCCGCGGAGCAGAAGTCTCGCAGCCAGTCGTTGAAGGCCGCGCAGATGGCCAGGGAGAGGTCCGGGTCCATGCCGTCCAGGGCGATGACATGCGCCCCGAAGGTGCGAAACAGGACGGCGACGTCGATGCCCTCGACCTCCAGGGCCTCGAGCTGGGTGACGTTGTCGAACTTCGCCGCCCTTGCCTTGGCAAACCTGTCGGTTATCGCCTCATGCCGACCTGCGAGCACCTCGGTGCGGGGCTTCCTGTCGGAATAGGCGGGAAATATCCTGTCTTCCACTATCCACTTGTTGGTGAAGCCGTGGCTCGTCTCCACGCCGCGAAACTCGGGGGCGCGGGGTCTGTACTGGGCGTCGGTGTAGGTCTGCCACAGGTCCGGGGGCTCCATGACGTGCATGTCGCTGTCCAACACCTTGAACCCGTTTCTGGCCATCTAATCGGTTCTCCGTTTCTTCGAAATTTCGGGCCCCATCAGGAAGCCCGGTCCTTTATCACCTGGTGGGCGGCGTTGTGCCCCGGGGCCCCCGTAACCTCCCCGCCGGGGTGGGTCCCGGCCCCGCAGAGGTACAACCCCTCTATGGGCGTCCTGTAGTCGGCCCAACCGGGGATGGGCCGGTCCGACAGCATCTGCGAGGCCACCAGATCCAGGTGATGGATGTTGCCGTTGGTCAGCCCGACCCGGCTCTCCATGTCCACGGGGGTGATGAGCCGCCAGTCGATTAGCGAGTCCCTGAAATTGGGGGCGTATTCGTTGATCTTGCTGATGAGTCCTTCCGCCGTCTCCTCCCTGATGTCGTCCCAGGACCCGGCTGCCGGTTCACGCGGGGCGTGGAGAATGAATGCCGAGAGCAGGTGCTGACCCGGCGGGGCGAGGGAGTCGTCGTAGACGGATGGGACCTGGAGCTCCATTACCGGGGAGTCGGTGAACCGGCCCTCTGCGGTGTCGGAGCAGCTCTTCTGGAAGTATTCCGGCGATGGACAGATGTCCATCATGCCGAGATATCTGTTGGACTGCTCGCCGGGGAAGAAACGGGAGAAATCGGGCGCTTCCCGCAGGGCGCAGTGGAACTTCAGGTGGGTGAGGTGAGTTTTGGCCTCGGCCAACCCAGCCGTGAAGCCGGGGTCCAGGTTCTCGGGGCCGACCAATTGGCGGAAGGTGCGGAAGGGGTCCGCGTTCGAGATCACTATCCCGCTCTCGATCTCCTCCCCGTCCTCGAGAATCACCCCCCTCGCCCTCCCCTCCCGGATAATGACCCTCTTGACCTTGGCCGAGGTCCGTATGGTGACCCCGCTGGACCGGGCCGACTCGGCGATCGCCCGGGTCAAGGCGCCCATACCGCCCCTCGGCAGCCCGGTGTCCGCCGGGTCCACGAAGCGTCCGCAGGCGTAGTACGCCGACGGAAGGGCGTTCCCAACGACCCTCAGCCCCCCGGGGTCGGGGGAGTAGACCATGCAGGACTTCACCTTCTCTGACTCGAAATAGTGGTCCAGCAACTCTCCCATGCTCACTGTCCTCAGGGTGTGCAGGACGGGTTCGTAGTCGGTGCCCCGGACTCGCTCGGCCACCTCCTCCCAGGTGGGCGGCGGCTGAAGCATGTACGGCTGCATGATCTCCGCCGCCTTGTCCCAGAGCTTTATCCAGGCAACGTAACCTTCGACGTCGCCCGGGCTGATGCCGCCAATGGCTTCCTTCGTCCGCTCCTCGTCGTCCCAGAACAGCATCCCGCTCCCGTCGGGGAACGGGTGGGCCGAATGGGGGTCGAGCCTGTACAGCTCCAGCCCGTGACGGTGAAGCTCCAGGTCCTTGACCACCTTCGGCTGAAGGAGCCAGGACACGTAGGCGCACGAGGAGAATCGGAAGCCGGGGATGAGTTCTTCGGTTATGCAGGCCCCGCCCACCTGCTCCCGACGCTCCAGCACGAGGACGCTCATCCCCGCCTTGGCCATGTACGCCGATGCCACGAGGCCGTTGTGGCCCCCGCCTATGATGATCGCGTCGAAGTCGTTAGTCATGTTATATGTATATAGGGCTAATCAGGATGAATCAAGGAACTAGGTATCCGTCAGGCGGCGGGCCGTGGCCCGGAAGTCGTCGGGGTTGGGGCCTCTGTCGATGATTACGTCCACCACGGCAGGCTTGCCCGAGGCCAGGGCCTCTCTCAGGGCGTCGGGCAGTCGCCTCGAATCGCTTACCTGGACGCCGTGCGCTCCCATGGACCGGGCGATGGCGCCGTGGTCCGTCTCTGCGAACTCCGCCGAGATGGTCTTCTCACCCTGGTGGTGCCTCACCATACCCAGCGCCGAGTCGTTCATCACCACGTAGACCACCGGGAGACCGTACTGGACGGCGGTGGAAATTGCGTGGACGGACATCATGAAACCCCCGTCCCCCGTGACCCCTACAACGGGACGATCGGGGTGGACCAGCTTCAGGGCAAGGGCCGCGGGCATGCTCCAGCCCATGCCGGCCATGCCACCGGGAGCGTAAATGGTCCTGGCCGCCTGGGACTGGTAGTGATGGCACATCCAGACGCGGTTATTGCCAGCATCGAGAGTGATGAGGGTGGAGGGATCCAGGGTGTCCTGCAGCAACCGGACAAGCCGCTGAGGAAGCACCGGCGACGAGTCCATGAAAAGCTCGGAGTCGTTGTAGAAGAGGGCCTGCTTCTTCAGCGCCCCCAGGGCCCCTAGCCTTTCGTCATTGTCCCGGTCGCAGCCTTCCAGGGCCTGGATGAGCTGCGACAATACCTCCCTGGCGTCCCCAACCAGCCCGACATCGACGGGAAATGACCAGCCGGCGTTCCGCTCTTCAACGTCTATCTGGATGATTGTCTGCCTCTTGGGGTCGAAGAGGGAAGGCGTCTCGCCGACCGTCTCCTGGCTCGTCAGCTTGGCCCCGATTACCAGGACAACATCGGCCCCGCCGACCGCCGTGTTGGCGGCCTGCTGGCCGTATTGCCCCACCATGCCGAGGGCCTGGGGATGGGTCTCCGGGAGGGAGCTCTTGCCCTTGTAGGACGTGGCGACCCCCGCGCCCAGCATCTCGGCAAGGCGCTTCAGCTCGGTGTGGGCGTTGGCCATGTGGACGCCGTTTCCCGCGACCAGGACTGGAAACTTGGCCCCGACGAGGATGGATGCGGTCCTCTCCACGTCTTCGGGGCGGGCCACGGAGGGCCTGGTGTTGAGGTAGCCCTGGGTGGGGTGGATGAAGGGTGGGGACTCGACGTCCACATCCCCCACAATCGAACGGCTGCGCATCAGGACCACCCCGGGCCCCGGCCTCCCGCTCACGGCGTGCTTCATGGCCAACTGAAGGCCGACGACGGCCTCCTTGGGGGACGTGGCCAATGTGGTGTATTTGGACATCGACCGGAAGATGGTCAGCAGGTCCACGCTGCCGTACTCCCCGGACCCCGACTGGTTGGCCGGGTGTTGGGCCATGTCGCCGTCCGAGGTGTCGGTGAGCACCACCATGGGTGAGCTGCTCAGCTGGGCTTCCATGATGCCGAAGGACGCGTTGGACCCGATGAACAAGCCCTGGCCCATGACCACGGCGGGGCGGCCCGTGGCCCGGCCGTAGGCATCGGCCATGATTGCCGCACCCTGCTCGTGCCGGGCGAGAATGGTCTTCACCGCCGGCCTGTCGTACAGGGAATCGTAGATGGCGCCCGTGCCGCCTCCGGGTATGCCGAATACGTATTCGACGCCCGCTTCCTGGAGCAC
>JAAXHX010000377.1 GCA_012270635.1 Dehalococcoidia bacterium
GTGCGGCAGCGGATTGGGCAACGACCCGCCGGTGCGCATCGACCCCGGCGCGTCCCTGAGGAGCATCCTGGCGTGGATGGACCGCTTGTTGGACTTGTCCCATTCGTTCTTCCGTGACAACCCGAGGCCCGATCTCGAAGACCTCTACTCCTCGAGCGTGAAGACTGCCATGCCGGAGCCCGCCGAGCAGCTCACGTCCTCTCTCCCGGCGCAGCTGACCCGCGCCGGGAAGGACGCCCTGGACCTGCTGTCCGCATGGCCCTTGTGCACACGGGAGCAGCTTGCGGGACTCATGGGCGGCGTCACCCTGCGCCGGGTCAACCAGATGCTCCGCTCCCTCCGAGAGCATGGGCTGGTGCGGGAGCATAACTCCCTGCTCATGCTCACCGACGAGGGGCTGACCCACCTGGCCCGTCGTGACCGGGCCGCCGTGGGCCTCACCCTCGACCGCTGGAGCTCCGAACCGGCCCACTCGAAGCCTTCGGTCTACGCAGGGACAGCCCTGCGCGCCCTGAAGTCCCAGCTGCGCCACCACGCCGGGGTACTTCGCTTCGCCTCGGCCCTCTCCGCCGAGGTCGCTAAGTCCCCCGACTACGACCTGTTCGACCTGCTGGCCACTCACCGCTCCAGCATAGGCTACCGCTATGACCAGACCACCTACGCCATCCACCCCGACGCCTCCTTCACCCTGGAGTACAAGGGCCGATGGCGTCCCTTCCTGCTGGAGTTCGAGCGAAGGGCCACCACGCCGAAGCGCATCCCCAAACGCCTGCGGTCCTATCGACGCTACTTCCGGAGTGGCTGGGCAAAGCGAGATCACGGAGGACATGTGCCCCACGTGCTCTTCGTCTTCGAGTCCCCCGCCAGCGAGACTGCCTTCCTGGACATCGCCGACGCGGTGGACGACGTGCCCATCGTCACCACCAACGCCGAGGCCATCGCCGAGCATGGCGTCCTGGGTGACGCATGGATGCTTCCGCCGCCGTATTCCCTCGACAGACGCCCCCTGGCCCTGACGTATCAGGCACAATAATGACTGCCTTTCCTGTCCCCGACGCTTCCAATAGGGCGTGTCCCAGCAGCCTTGCTGGGACAACTTGCAGACGCGACCGGTCGCGCATCTCCGCTTCCGCCCTCCAAAGTACAATCCGTTGCAGAACCGACCGGTCAGGCCCCTTTCGCCGCCACGTCACCCACCCCCGTCCACCTCGCCTCTCAGCTACGGGTCCTGTCTATGGCCGCCCTGCCACGGAGTCCAGATCACGGACCCCAAAGTCCTCGCAACATACTGACAACTTGTCGCCGGATCTGTTCCTGGGACTTCCTATAGGGGACAAAAGGGCATTCCCATTACTTACCGTGTCAGCCTCCAACAGCTCCCAAAAGTACAATTCGTTGCAGAACCGCCGGGATCGCCGACCATGCCGTTCTCGTCCTCTTCGACGTTCTCGACAGCGTGACGTGTCACCATTTGGGCGATATTGGACAGGGCGCGGCCCCGGTCAGCGGGTTGAAGACAGGGTGTCCGATAGTGTAGAGTAAGACCCAGTGATATTACAGCCGAACTAGGCCGACGTGAGAGAGACGATGCGACCCAACTCCAGAAACACCATGACGATCACCTTCTCGCTGCCCAATGAGATGGCGCAGAATCTTCAGCAGGTGGCCGGGGAGGAGCAGCGCACCGTGAGCGAGCTGCTGCGGCAGGCCATCCGCCTCTACATGGAGGAGCGCGAGTGGCGCATTGAGGAGCGGATACAACGACGACGCTCACGCACGACTGCACAGGACAAGCCAAACGAAGGATTACACAAGGAGGAACCTAATGAGTGAACGAACCGACCCGATACCCGTCGCCCTCTACGCCAGGGTGTCCAGCGACCGCCAGGACGTGGACCTGTCCGT
>JAAXHX010000378.1:0-883 GCA_012270635.1 Dehalococcoidia bacterium
TTCGACAGGCTCAGGGTGAGCGGGGTTGTGGGGTACGGGGTCCCCCGCCCCTCCGCTCATGCTCGGGGGGGGTTAGCGGTCTTGTTTGATGAAGTCTGCGACGCGTTCGGCCATGGCCATGATGTTGGCGCTGAGGTTGGCGCGAAGGGAGTGGGGCATAATGGAGGCATCCACTACGCGCACGCCCTGGACGCCGTGGACCCTGGCAAACTGGTCGACGACGGCGAGGGGGTCGGAGGAGGGGCCCATCTTGCATGTGCCGGCGGGGTGATGCCCTGTCCTGACGTTCTTCCTGAGCCAGAGGTCGAGGGCGTCGTCGGATTCCAGGACTTCGTCGGAGGGGCCGAGGCGTTTGCCGATGAGGCCGTCGAAGGCGGGTCTCTTGAAGACATCGACGCATATCCTGACGCCCTCGCGGTATCTGGAGCGGTCCAGGGGCTCTTCGAAATAGTTGTAGTCCAACAGGGGAGCCTTGCGAGGATCGGTGGAGACGACAGTCATTTGGCCGCTGGAGAGGCTCATGTAGATGAGGAGCTGGCAACCGACCAATGCCTCCGCGGCTTCGTCCAGGGGCAGTCCCGGCATCTCCGACATGCGGTTGTTCATGCAGACCACCATGTCGTTCTTCCAGGGTGACCCCGAAGCGGTATAGCGTAGGGTGATGGCGCCCTCGGCGCACCTCTCTTCGGCGAGGCGCATCGGGGCGAGGGACTCCCAGATGAGGTCCAGGTCCATGTGGTCCCGGAGGTTGGCTCCCACGCCGGGCAGGTCCTGCACCACGGGAATGCCGAGCTTCACTAGCTGGTCGGCGGGGCCGACGCCGGAGAGGGTGAGGATGTGGGGCGAGCCTATGACGCCGGCGCAGAGGATGATCTCATCGCCG
>JAAXHX010000378.1:935-11080 GCA_012270635.1 Dehalococcoidia bacterium
CCCGTGGAGTCGGGGCGGTTGTGGTCGGGGCAGTCGGGGAAGCCGTAGTCCAGGCAGGCGTCGTAGAAGGCCTTTTGGAAGGGGCCCCACTCGTCGGGGGTGAAGCGGCGGCAGCGGATGGGGCCGGTCTTGCCGTGATAGTCGTCGTCGAAGTCCTGGTCGGACTCGGTCTTCCTGAAGTAGGGGAGGACTTTTTCGAAGGCCCACTCGTCGTTTCCGGCCTCGGCCCAGAGGTCGAAGTCCTCGCGTTCGCCACGCAGGAAGTTGGCGCCGTTGATGGCGCTGGTGCCGCCGGTGACCCGACCTCGAGGCACCATGGTGGGGATGGCCTCATCGGTGGTGCGGGCCTCGAAGTTCCAGAGGTGATGGCTTTCGAAGACGGTGGGCCGGGGGCCGTAGAGATACTTCAGCTCGGGGGGTAGGTTGTCGGTATCGGGGAAGTCTGCGCCGGCCTCGATGAGGAGGACGGAGCGGTTGGGGTCCTCCGAGAGCCGGCTGGCGATGACGGCTCCGCCGGAACCCGCGCCAACGACGATGTGATCGTATCTCATTTGCAACGCCTTTAGACTCGGCCACGGGAGGGCGTTGCTCCCTCCCGTGGCCGAGTAACTCACGTCTTTCAACGGGGACCGCTTTCGGCGGTTATGCCGGGGGCAGTCCTCTACGGGATCCAGGCCTTCCAAACGTCCTCGTTGGCGTCAACCCAAGCCTGGGCGGCCTCGCGAGCGGTTACCTCATTATCGGTGACGTTGAGGACCATCTCGTTCTGCGCGGCGTTGGTCATCTGGAAGTTGGAAAGGAACTCGTAGACCTCGGGGAACTCGTCCTTGAGGCCGGGCCATACGAGCTTGGCGACGTCGTCGGCGGGCCAGCCGCACTTGAAGTCGTCGGCGTTGCCTGCGGGATAGCAGTCGTCGGTGAGGGGCGGCAACTCAATGGAAACGAGGTTGTACTTGGCATGGGCCCAGTGGGGTTCCCAGAGGTAGGTGAGGACCGGGTCGCCGCGGGTGAAGGCGGCGTCGAGCTCAGAGAGGGCTGCGGCCTCGGAGCCGGCGAAGACGACCTGGTAGTCGGCGCCCATGGCGTCCAGCCTCTCCTGGCTCCTGTCGTCCCATGCGGCGGTGAAGCCGAGGAGCCTGCCGCTTTCCCCGGTGTCGGCGGTGGCGAAGACGCTCTTGAACTGGTCGAGCTCATCCCAGCTGTCGAGGCCGGGGGCGGGGGCGTCGGCGCCTTCGACGACGTAGGAGGGGGTGTACCATCCGGTGCCGCCGACTATGCCGGTGAGGCCAAGGCGCTCCACGGATTCCTTGCCGCCGGGGTTGACGTATTCGTCCAGGAGGGCAAAGCTGTAGGAGGGCCAGTTGCAGCAGACGAAGTGGAAATCGCCGGATTCAAGGCCGATGAAGAGGGGCGCCGAGTCGGCGGGGGCAAACTTGGTCTCCACTATGTAGCCCATCTCCTGTTCAAGGAGGATCTGCGCGACGGCGGTTGTGACGAGTTGGCCGTCCCAGTCCTGCTCGACGAGCACCACCGTGCCCTTGGGTTCCTCGGGGCCGCAGGCGAGGGCCACGGCGAGGATGGCAACCAGTGCCAGCAGCACCGCCAGTCCCGTCCATTTGGATTTGATCTTTCTCATTTCGTATCTCCCCTCCGGATTGGGAGTTAAAGATGTGGGTCTAGATATCTCGTTGGGGCCATACTCACATAGGCATCACCTCGTTGAGCGGAGGGTTGGGATTTTATCCTATTATCTCACAGCGGCAAAGGACTTCAACGCGCCCCGTTTGCCCTGGGTCATGCGGTCCAGGACCATGGCCATGAAGACGATGGACATCCCGGCCACGAGGCCATCCCCCATCCTGAGGTATATGGAGTTGATGTAGACCTGCTCCCCGAGGCCCCTTCCCCCCACGAGCCCGCCGATGATGACCATGGCGAGGACCATGATGATAGTCTGGTTGACGCCCATCATTATGGTAGGGAAGGCGAGGGGCATCCGTACCTGGAGCATGGTCTGGAGGCCGGTGGAGCCGTGGGACTGGGCCGTCTCTATGACCTGGGTGGGCACCTGCTTGATGCCGAGGGAGGTCATCCGGATGACGGGGGGGAGGGCGTAGACGACGGTGGCTATGATGCCGACCAGGGGTCCGATACCCCACAGCATTATGACGGGTATGAGGTAGACGAATATGGGCATGGTCTGCATGGTGTCCAGGATGGGGCGGAGGATGGACTCGAAGGTCCTGTTCTGGGAGGCGAGGATCCCAAGGGCGATGCCGACGGCGACGGTGAAGACGCCGGCGGTGAGGACCTGGCCCAGGGTGTCCATGGTGACGTCCCATACGCCGCCGATGCCCACGAAGGCGAGCCCGAGCAGGGCCAGAAGGGCCACGCCCCTGCCGGCGGTGATGTAGGCCAGGCCGGCGGCCAAGGCCATCATGGCGGGCCAGGGGAGCCACAAGAGCAGGGTCTGGATGGGTGCGAAGCCGAACTCCCGGAAGAGGGTGTCCCTTATCCAGCTGGTGATGAAGTAGAGGTGGATGGACATCCAGTCGACGACGGCGTCTACGGGGCCTGCCATGGAGAAGGTGATCTCGTCCGGGAACTCCTTCAGGAACGGCAGGGCCAAGCCGACGACCAGGAGCAGGACCAGCCCTGCTGCGCCCAATACCTGGTAAGGGTAGCGGGTCACCAAGGCTCGGACCCTTTGGGGGAGCGATCCCTCCGCGAGGCCGGCGTTGGGGACGGACCTGGTAGAGGAAGTCGGGTCCGAGCGGGCGAGGGCGTAGCTTATGCGATCGAAGATGATGGAGAGGAGGACGATGGCTATGCCGGCTTCCAGGCCCTCGCCCGGCTTGACCTCCCGCAGGGCGAACCAGACGTCTTTGCCCAGCCCCGCCACCCCCACGAGGGCGGTGATTATGACCATGGATATGGACATCATTATGGTCTGATTGATGCCCAGCATGATGGAGCTCTTGGCCAGGGGCAGTTGAACCTGGAAGAGGGTCTGCAGGGTCGTGGAGCCGTGGGAGTGGGCGGTCTCAATGGTGGCCCGGGGCACTTGGCGGATGCCAAGGTTGGTCAGGCGGATGACGGGCGGGATAGCGTAGACGACGGTGAGGAATACGCCCTGGGTGCCGCTTACGCCGAAGAGGACGATGGCGGGGATGAGGTAGACGAAGGCGGGGAGGACCTGCATGGTGTCGAGGATTGGGCGGACGATGGCCTCGAAGCGGTCGCTGGAGGCCGCTAGGATGCCGGTCACGACTCCCAGCGCCACGGCGATCAGGACCGAGACCCCCAGTACGCTTAGGGTGAGCATCGCGGAGTCCCAGAAACCGTTGAGCCCGATGAAAAGGGTCGCAGCGCCGCAGAACAGCCCCAGCCACTTGCCGCCGAGCCTGAACCCAAGGAACGCGGTCGCGGCGACGACGGCGGGCCAGGGGAGCCAGATGAGAAACGCGTCTATGAGGTCGAGGCACCAGTCTATGACGTCGGATATGGGGTTGAAGAACCAGGAGAAGGTGTCGCCGACCCAGTCGAAGAAGGTGTCTATGGGTTCCTGAATGGGCAGCACCCAGGAGGCCGGCCAGTCCCAGAAGTCGGTTCCTACATTGGCCCTGGAAAGGGAGTAGGCAAATAGGTACGCAGCTACGGCTGCAGCGACCCAGAAATAGATGCGGTACCGGGCCCCGCGTTGCTGAATTTGGGCAGGGAGGGCCCCTACCCGGATCACGTGGCCACTCCGTCATCGCTTATCAGGGCGGACATGGCGGCCTGGCGGGTGATGGCGCCCAGGCAGCGGTTGTCGTCCAGGACGGCGATGGGGGCGTCGTTGGCGATGACCAGGGGGATCAGCTGCTCCAGCCGGGCGCCGGGCTGGGCGGTGGGGCAGGAGTCGCGCATGACGGAGGCCACACTGGCGTTGTCCGGGGCGCGGCCGGGGACGTCGGAGAACTGCACCATTCCGATGAAGTTATTTTGGGCGTCGACCACCACGGCGCATTCACAGTCCTCGCTGGTCATCCTGGCCGTCACGTCGGTAAGTCCCTCATCGGCGGTGGCGTACACGCGGGCGGGGGCCATGACGGAACGGGCGGTGAGCACCTTGGAACGGGGGACGTCCCGGGTGAAGTCCCGCACGTAATCGTCGGTAGGTGCGGAGACCACCTCCTCGGGGGTGCCGACCTGGACGAACTCCCCGTCTTTCATTATGGCCACCCTGTCCCCGAGCTTGAGGGCTTCGAGGAAGTCGTGGGTGATGAAGACCATGGTCTTCTGAACGAGCTCCTGCAACTTGATCAGCTGGTCTTGCATCTCGCGTCGGATGAGGGGGTCGAGGGCGCTGAAAGGCTCGTCGAATAGGAGGATCTCGGGGTCGACGGCCAGTGCCCGGGCGAGGCCAACGCGCTGCTGCATTCCGCCGCTCAACTCGTGGGGGTAGCGCTCCTCCCACCCCATGAGTCCGACGAGTTCGATCACGTCGGCGGCGCGCCGGGTGCGGGTGGCCTTCTCCATTCCCTGGATCTGCAGGCCGTAGACGACGTTCTCCAGGACGCGCTTGTGGGGGAAGTTGCCGAAGTGCTGGAAGACCATGCCCATCTTGTAGCGGCGGATGTCCCGGAGCTGCTGCTTGTTCATGGCGAGGATGTCCTCGCCGTCTATGAGAATCTGCCCGCGGGTCGGTTCGATGAGGCGGCTGAGACATCGGACCAGGGTGGACTTGCCGCTGCCGGAGAGGCCCATGATGACGAAGGTCTCGCCTTCACGCACGCTGAAGGAGACGTCCTTGACGGCGACGACGTTGCCCGTCTGGGCAAGGACTTCCTCCCGGGAGAGGGAGGGGTCGATGGAGTCAACGACGTCCGAGGCCCCGTCCCCGAAGACCTTCCACAGGTCCCGGCAGACGAGCCTGTAGCCCCCGTTCGAGTCGGCCTGTTGAACGGGTGCGGGTTGGCTGTCTGGGTTGGGTTCGAGGGTTGACATCTAGGTGGGAGTCCGGCGCGGGGGCGCTACTTCAAGTCATACACTTCCACGGCGTTTTGGCCCATTACCCTGTTAACGTCGTCCTCAGGGAGGGGGCTGAGGAGGTCTTTGATGGCACTCACCACGCCGGGGAAGCCATCGTGGTGGGGGAAGTCGGAAGCCCAGAAGAATTTGTCGGCGCCGACTTTGTTGATTATATGGGGGATGAGTTCTTCCTCGGGCTCCAGGGATATCCAGCACTGGCGTCGGAAGTAGTCGCTGGGCTGCTCCCTAAAGTTGGTGGAATGGCTCTGGCTCTTGAACTTGTCGTCGAGCCGCTCCAGGAGGTAGGCGAGCCATGTGGCGCCCGTCTCCAGGAAGACGTATTTCAGATTGGGGAACCTGTCGAAGGCGCCTTCGGTGATCATGTGGATCAGGGCCAGCTGGGACTGGAAGGGGATGACCATGGTGACGTAGTAGAAGTCGTCGCCCATGGTGTCGAAGGAGCGGTTGACGTCCTTGGCGAGATAGTTGACTTGACTGACCACGTGGTTGCCCAGGGGCAGGCCCGACTCCTCGACGGCCCGGTACAGGGGGTCGAAGTAGGGGTTGCCGTAATAGACGCCGTTGGTGGCGGTGTTGTAGACCATGAAGCCCTTGACGCCCAGGGCGGCGGTGCGCCGCACCTCGGCGGCGGCTTCGTGGGCGTCGAGGGTGGGAATGTGGGCGATGGGATAGTGACGGTCCGAATGGGACTGGCAGAAGTCCAGGATCCAGTCGTTGTACGCACGACAGTACGCTGAGGCAACCCTGGGGTCGTCGCATTCGTCCTCCCAGGAGATGCCGATGGTGGGGTAGAGAACCGCCTTATCGATGCCCTCCCGGTCGTGCCAGGCGGCGCGGGCGTCGGGCTGGTTGGAGGCGGGAATCATGCCGTCGTAGTAGTGGACTCCGCCAGGGGTGAAGAAGGGCTCGTAGTTCTCTGCGCCGAAGGCCTTGCCGGCGTCGGCGCCCAGTCCCGTGCCTCCTTGTACCAGGGCCGACTTTCTGCCGTTGATCTCCAGGTATTCCAGGCCTTTCTCGTCGTTGAGGAGGCGCAGGGGACGGTCCTTGAACTCGGGATCAAGGTATTCTTCCATGATCTCGGTTATGGGCTCTGCGACGTGTCCGTCCACGTCAACGATTACGCTCTTCATCCGGTCCCTCTCGGGTCACAGGACCCGGGCCAACAACCTTGGACTCTCAACTAACCGCCAGCGCACTATCCGGGCATCGACTCTAAAGCTAAGCTAAAACTCTCCGATAGGGCATGGAAAGGGGACCTCCTGGCCGGTTGCGCCGTCGGGCCTAGGCGAGATTGTATATTCTCAAGGCGTTTCCGCCCAGGATCAGGTCCTGGTCTTCCTGTGGAAGGGGGTCTATGGTCTCCCGCAACTCGGCGACGGGCTGCTCGTGACCCTCTTCGTGGGGGTAGTCGGAGCCGAACATGAGCTTGTGGGCGCCCACCAGCCGGGCCACGTGGGGGAAGGTCTTTTCGTCGGCTTCGCCGGTTATCCAGCCCTGCCGGTCGAAGTACTCGCTGGGGAGCATGTTCATCTCGGGGTGGCCGGCAATCCTGTACTTCGAGTCCATGAGCTCCAGCCAGTGGGCAATCCAGCCGCAGCCGGTCTCTACCACGCCGACGCTGAGCTTGGGGAACCGCTCGAAGACGCCACCCTGGAAGAAGGATGTGAAGGCCATCTGGCAGTCCTGATTGTACATGACGTTGAACCACCAGTAGTTGGAGTGAAACCCGCCCTGGTAGAGGTGACGCCCGGCGTGCCTGGGGGTGTTGCTGACGTGGATGCCCAGGGGCAAGTCCAGGTCCTGGCAGGCGGCCCAGAAGGGATCGTAGCGGCGGTCCCCGTAGGGGATATCGTAGACGGGAGTTGCGAAGAGGTAGACGCCCCGGGCCCCGAGCCCGGCGGCCCGGTTCACCTCTATCACGGCGTCTTCGACGTTGTGAAGGGCGACGTGGGCGATGGGGACCATCCGGTCGGAGTAGGGGCGGCAGAGGTCGGTCAGCCAGGTGTTGTAGACCCGGCAGTAGGCGGAGGCGAGGCCGGGGTCGTGGGTCTCGTCCTGCCAGCCCAGGAGGAGGGAGGGGTAGACGATGGCGATGTCTATGCCGTGGCGGTCCATCCAGGCGAGGCGCACGTCGAAGTTGCGGGCGCCCTCCGGGACGCTTTCCTCGTAGGTGGGGCCGCCGGCGCCCTCGGACGTTTCGCGGAGGGACCGGATGTCGGCGTCCAGGCTGCCGAAGCTGTTGAAGCCTCCTCCACTGACGCAGACGGACTTCTTCCCCTCGATCTCCATGTACTCCAGGCCGTCGGCGTCCGTCCTGATGCGGATGGGGCGGTCCCGGTACTCGGGCTCCAGGTTCTTCTCCCAGAGGTCCGACGGCTCGAGGATGTGTCCGTCGGCGTCTACAACCTTGGTCATGCTATCGGAGGTCCTCCCCTTCGACTATGGAAGCGCTGTATCCGCGTTGCTTGCGTAGGGTCGACGCGCCAATGGGCAGACGGCTAGCCTTGGAACTCGGGCATTATCTTCGCGCCGAAGGTCTCCAGCTGGTCCATAGCCTCGTCGATGGGCATGTAGCCCTGGTCCAGCTGGTAGGAGAACCATTCCAGGTTGCCGCCGTCGAAGCAGCGAGACAGGGAATCCATCTGGCGCTTGACGTCATCGACGGTGCCTACGAGGGCGTACTGGTGCTCGATGAGGCGCTGGGTGACTTCGGCGGCGTTCTTGAAGCGGAGGGGTTTGGGTTCCTGGGGGTCGCCTTCGTCGCGGAAGGCCTCCATGAAACCGAAGGCGCCGAAGTACTCGTCGTACTGCCAGCCCAGGGTCCTTTCGGCGCGGGCCAGGGCTTCCTCGTAGGTCTTGCCTATGTAGACGTAGCGGGGCGCGGCGACCTGCTCCCCGAGCCCCAGGTCCCGACCGTTCTCCGCCGCCACTTCCTGATAGACGCGGCACAGGTGATTGAAGTCGGCAGGGCGGGAGACCTGTATCTGGGAGATCATCCCCTCCCTGGCGGCAAACCTGATGCTGGACTCGCTGAGGGAGAAGGCCATGAAGACTGGGGGATGGGGCAGCTGGTAGGGCTTGGGCACGACGGATACGCCCCGTATTACGCCTTCGTCATCGATCTCGCCGGGGGCGCCGCGGTCTCGGGTGATGCGGTCTAGGGCCCAGCCGCGTATTCCCTCTTCATAGGGGAATGGGACCTCGTAGAACTCACCGTTGAAACTGAGCACCTCCTCGGTCCACGCGGCCTTGACGACCTTCCAGTTCTCCTCGAAGAGCCTCCTGTTGCGCTCGTTAGTGGCCGATTTGTCGGACTGGGTGCCCTTGACCCGATACTTCTGGCCGAGGACGCCGACCCAGCGGTCCTGGTAGCCCCTGGCGAAGCCGGCCATGAGCCGCCCCTTGGTCAGGTGGTCGAGGATGGCCAACTCCTCGGCGGCGCGTATGGGGTCCCATGTGGTGAGGACGAGGGCGAGGGGCGCGAACTTTATCCGCTTGGTTCTGGCGGCGAGGTCGGTGTAGAGCAGGAGGGGAGCGACGGACATCTCGATGCCCTCGGAGTGGAAGTGGTGCTCGGTGGTGGAGAAGGAGTCGAAGCCCAGCTCCTCGGCGGCGAAACATATACGCTTCATCTCATCGAGGAGATCCTGGTAGCGCTCGTTGTTCCGCCCGATGGGGGCCAGCCTCTCCCCGTCGGGGATTACACCGGGCATGGCCGGATTGGTGAATATGCCAAACTTCATTCGGTCCTCCTCAGCGGTCTAGCTCGGCCAGGGGTTCGGGACGGTTCGATGTCGTTCGACCACGCAAAGGCTGTACGTCGGGCCCGTATCCACTATCGATAGATACATTTCAGGTGGTACGGTCATGGCCCAACAAGGAATGCCGGATACTAACATATTGGGGCGTCAATAAGATAGGGGTTGGGTGTGGTTGACCGGGTTGTTGGGAGGTGGGTAACATCGGCGAGGGAGAGGGGGCCAGGGGCGCTTGCAGGTCCCGGCTTCCTTGCGAGGTCTCGGAATGAACAGGGAAGGCAGGCATGAAATGGCTGACCCATTATCGGATGCGGTGGAGGTCATAGAGCACTTCTACCGGGAGGGGCTCACCGACGGCCTGCCGGTCATCCCCCCAACTCCCGAGCAGGTAGGCCGTTTCCTGGATGCGGCGGGGGTGGGGCCGGGAGAGGTGCTGGGGACTCGGGCTAGCCGAAACTGGCGGGTGACCGCCGACAAAGTGGCGATAAACGCCGTCATGGCCGGGTGCCTGCCGGAGTATGCCCCGGTGGTCGTCGCCATGATGCGGGGTCTGCTGGAGCCCGGCTTCAATGCCTCGGCGCTGGCGGAGACGACGGGGGCCTCGGCGGCGATGGTGGTGATAAACGGGCCGGTGAGGAACACGCTGGACGTCAACTGTGGATGGAACCTTCTGGGGCCGGGGCGGAGGGCGAATGCGACCATCGGGCGGGCGCTCCGGCTGGTCCTGATGAATGTGTGCCGGGAGATTCCGGGGGTTACGGACAAGTCCACCTTCGGGCACTCGGGGCGGTACACGATGTGCTTCGGGGAGAACGAGGAAGCGAGTCCGTGGAGCCCGTATCACGTGGACATCGGCTTTCCTCTGGAGGCCAGCGCCGTGACCCTGCTCCCCGTCGGGCACCCGATGGAGGCGTTCAACCAGCGGGACCAGGACCCGGAGGGGATTCTGGGCGTCATCGCTCACACCATTGCGTCGACGGAGCGGTGTCACGGAGGCGCGATAGTGGTCATAAGCCCCGAGCATGCGGGCCTGGTGTCGGGGGCGGGGTGGTCGAAGCAGGACGTCAAAGGGTACATAGCGGCCAGGGCCAACGAACTGAGGCCGGCGTTGGCCCCGGACCAAGGGCGGAGCGGGGCGCTGGCGGGCGCGGTGTTCCCGGGTCCGTTGGGTGAGGCCGACGTTGCCCGGAACGGCCCGGACGACATTCTGACCTTCGTGGCGGGGGGGCCGGCGGGAGGACACTCAATGGTCTTGCCGCTGTGGGGACAAGGAATCTGCGACCCGGTGACCAAAGAAGTAACGGGGCCCCGGTAGAGCGACATGCCCGAGAGATACGACGTAGTGGTGGTCGG
>JAAXHX010000379.1 GCA_012270635.1 Dehalococcoidia bacterium
AGCGCCGCCGTCACCGCCGAGTCCACGCCCCCGGAAAGCGCGCAGATCACCTTTCCGTCCCCCACCTGCTCCCGAATCCTTTCCGTCGCCTCTACGATGAAGCTGGCCGGGGTCCACGTGCCCTTGCAGCCGCAAACCTCGTACAGGAAGTTCTTGAGGATGTCGGCGCCGTTGGGCGTATGGGAGACCTCCGGGTGGAACTGGAGGCCGATGATTCCCCGATCGTTGCCCAGGACCGCCACGGGAGCGTTGTCCGTGTATGCCAGGCTGGAGAACCCGGGCGGAGGCTCCGATATCTCGTCCCCGTGGCTCATCCACACCGGCATCTCCAGAGGAAGGCCCTTGAATATCGGGTGGTCGGCCACGTTCTGACGGAGGACGGCGTGCCCGTATTCCCGTTTCGCCCCCGATGACACCCTCCCTCCCAGCTGGTACGTCAGGGCCTGCATCCCGTAGCATATACCTAGCACCGGCACCCTGCTTTCGTAGATATAGGCCGGTGCCATCGGCGCCGAGGGTTCGTATACGCTGGCCGGGCCGCCGGAGAGGATGTAGCCCCTGGGGTTGAGCCTGGTCACCTGCTCGGCGGGCGCGTTGTAGGGAAGTATCTCGCAGTAGACTCGGCACTCACGCACTCGGCGCGCGATCAACATGCTGTACTGGGACCCGAAGTCGAGGACGACAACCGTCTCGGATTGGGAGGCGTCTTCAGGCTCCGCGCCGGTGGGGGGAGTCTCCGTACTCCCTACCTTGCGGCCCGCGATTTCCAGGTAGGTGGAGACTTCTAGATCATCGGTAGCCGCAACCCTGCGGCTGACATTTGTGGCGCCCTCGTCCGCCAAGGGACCTCCTGGTGATCTCTTCCTCAGATTAGCACCCGTGTTATACTGCGTCAAGGCGAAATACGCCGCAAAATCCGTCCCTGCAACTGCTCAATGTCAACCTCCGGCGCACCGGACATCGAACAGGCAATCTCGATCCTTCAACGTGGCGGCCTC
This sequence comes from Dehalococcoidia bacterium, assembly GCA_012270635.1. The sequence continues at coordinate 999 of JAAXHX010000379.1, forward strand.
GTCGCCTTCCCCACCGACACCCTATACGGCCTCGGCGCCCATCCTTTCATCGAGTCCGCCGTCCGCCGGCTCTACGAGGCCAAGGGCAGGCCCGACTCGAAGCCCGTTCCCCTTCTCCTCTCCTCCCCCGATGACCTGACCCTCGTGTCGGACCAGACGGGGGGTATTGCCCTCGCCCTGGCCTCGGCATTCTGGCCCGGCGCGTTGACCCTGGTCGTTCGTTGCCGCCCCGACATTCCGGGCCTCATCAACGGATGGGGCGCGACCGTCGCCGTCCGGGTCCCGGACCACCCCGTCCCCAGGCAGATCTGCGCCGCCCTCCGCGCCCCCATAACCGGCACCAGCGCCAACCGCGCCGGCGGCCCCAACCCGGTCACCGCGCAGGACGTCGCGTCCCAGCTAGACGGCAGGGTAGACCTGGTAATCGACCGGGGCCCGTGCCCCGGGGGCCTGCCCTCCACAATTATCGACGTATCTGGCGACAGCCCGACCCTGCTGAGGGAAGGCGCCGTCTCCCGGAACGCCATCGAAGAGGCGTGCGGCCTTCCCGTGGCCTCCTGAACCCCCGAACATGACCAAGAAGACCGTCAGGCAGATGGACGTTAGCGGCAAGCGGGTCCTGGTCCGCGTGGACTTCAACGTTCCCCAGGATCCCGAGACCGGCGCCATCCTCGACGACAGCCGCATCCGGGCCTCCCTACCCACCCTCCGCCTCCTCCTGGACCGGGGCGCAAGCCTTGTTCTCTGCTCGCACCTGGGCCGACCCAAGGGCAAGGTCGATGCAAAGCTGAAGCTCGCCCCCGTGGCCCGACGCCTCTCCGAGCTGATCAGCCAACCTGTGCCCGTCTCCCGCGGCATAGTGGGAGACGGCGTCCTCTCCCAGGCCCGGGCCCTGGGCCCCGGCGACATCCTGTTCCTAGAAAATCTCCGGTTCGACCCCCGGGAGGAAGCCAACGATTCCGAATTCGCCGCTTCCCTCGCCGCCCTGGCCGACATATTCGTCAACGACGCCTTCGGCGCAGCCCACCGGGCCCACGCTTCCACCGAGGGTGTGGTCCACCATTTGCCCTCGGTGGCGGGGCTTCTCATGGACCGGGAACTGCAATACCTGGGCATGGCCTCCGAGAACCCCGCTCGACCTCTCGCGGTCCTCCTCGGCGGGGCCAAGATCAGCGATAAGATAGCCGTCGTCCGGCGGCTCATGGAGAAGCTGGACGTCCTCCTCGTCGGCGGGGGCATGTGCGCGACGTTCTTCAAGGCTATGGGATATGAAATAGGCCGCTCCATCTACGAAGAAGACAGGCTGGAATTCGTGTCAGGAATCGTGGCCCAAGGGGAGCAGGGAAGCGTAACCGTGACCCTCCCTTCCGACGTGGTTGTCGCCAGGGAGTTCGACGCCAACGCCCCTGCCGAAATCCTTCCTGCCGGTTCCGTCCCCACCGAGGCCTTCATCCTGGACGTCGGCCCGGAGACCGTATCCCTCTTCCGAGATTACATAACGCGCGCAAAGACCGTCTTCTGGAACGGGCCCATGGGCGTGTACGAGTTCCCCGCCTTCTCCCGCGGCACCCGCGGCATGGCCCAGGCTCTCGCCGAGTCCGAAGCCGTCACCGTGGTCGGGGGCGGGTCCACCGCCGACGCCGTTGCTGCCTTTGGCCTCGCAGACCGCATGGACCACGTATCCACGGGCGGCGGCGCATCCCTCGAATTTCTCGGCGGCAGCGTCCTGCCCGGCGTCGCCGCCCTTATGGATGCTCCATGAACGGAAGCCAGCACATAATCTCCCAGGTCTCCCGGGCCACCGACTCCAGGATTGTCTTTCTAGTCATCGACGGTCTCGGCGGCCTCCCCCACCCCGACACCGGCAAGGGAGAGCTTGAAACCGCCTCCACCCCCAACCTGGACCGCCTGGCCTCCCTCTCCATGTGCGGGCTGACCGTTCCCGTCGCGCACGGCATCATCCCCGGCAGCGGCCCGGGGCATCTCTCCCTCTTCGGATACGACCCCGTCGCCAACCTCATCAAGAGGGGCGTTCTGGAAGCCGCTGGCATCGGCGTAGACCTCACCCCCGACGACCTCGCCGTGCGCGGCAATTTCTGCACCGTCAACGCCGAGGGTGTCATCACCGACCGCCGCGCCGGGCGCCTCGCCTCCAGCGAGTCCCAGGCGCTCTGCCGCCTGCTGGACAGCACTAAGGTTGACGGCGCGCAAGTAGATGTCTATCCCGTCGAGTCCCACCGGTTCGTCCTCGTCTTCCGGGGCCCGGGCCTCAGCGAACACCTCGCCGACACCGACGACCAGGTCAACGGCGTCGTGCCCCCTCCCGTCCGCCCCACCCACCCCGACGCCCAACCCACCGCAGACATCGTCAACGCCGCCGTCGATCGCATCAGGGAAGTCCTCAAAGACGCCGGAAGCCCGGCCAACATGGTCACCCTCCGGGGCTTTTCCAAGCTCCCGGACATGCCCTCCATGACCGACGTCTACAAGCTCAACCCCCTCGGAATCGCCACCTACCCCATGTACCGCGGCATCGCCCGGCTCCTGGGCATGAAGGTCATGGCCTCGGGGCCGGGGTTCTCCAACGTCGTCGACGAAATGATCGCCAACTACAACGACCACGACTTCTTCTTCATCCACTACAAGGGCGCCGACACCGCCGGCGAAGACGGCGACTTCGACGCCAAGGTGCGAGCCCTGGAGGAGGTCGATGCCCCCCTTGGGAAGGTCATAGACCTCCGACCGGACGTCTTCGTCGTCTCCGGCGATCACTCCACGCCCGCCATCTGGGCCAACCACAGCTGGCACCCGGTCCCCTTCATGATGTGGAGCCGTTGGGCCCGCCCCGACCCCGTAACGGAGTTCAGCGAACGGGCCTGCGCCGGCGGGGTTCTCGGCGAGTTCCCCGCCACCGGCGTCATGCCCCTGGCCCTGGCCCACGCCGGAAAGCTCATCAAGTTCGGCGCCTAGCCCCTCGGAGAGAAGGCCTGTATGTCCCCCACCCGAATCCCCCTCATAGCCGGCAACTGGAAGATGAACACCACCATCGCGGAGGCCCGCGCCTTGGCCCGGGCCCTGGTCTCTGACCTAGATGGAGTTGCCGACGTGGAGGTTCTCCTCTGCCCGCCCTTCGTCTCCCTCACCACGGTAGGCGGTGAGATTAGCGGGACGTCCCTCAAGCTCGGGGCCCAGAACCTTCACCCCGAGAGCAAGGGAGCGTTCACCGGCGAAGTCTCCCCGGCCATGCTTTCCGGCCTCTGCGACTACGTGATCGTAGGCCACTCCGAGCGCCGAACCTTGTTCGGGGAAGACGATTCGCTCGTCAACCGCAAGGTCCATGCCGCCCTAGTCCACGGTCTCGTCCCCATCCTATGCGTCGGCGAGACCCTTGCCCAGCGCGAGGCCGGGGCGACCGACGAGGTCCTCGCCCGGCAGACCGCCCTGGGCCTCGACGCCGTCCCCCCGGACGCCGATTTCGTCGTTGCCTACGAACCCGTCTGGGCCATAGGCACGGGGAAGGCCGCTTCCGCCCCCGACGCCCACCAAGCCATCTCCTTGGTCCGTCGCACCGTATCCCAGCAGCTAGGCGTCAAGACCGCCGAGCGGACCCGTGTCCTCTACGGCGGCAGCGTCAAGTCCTCCAACATACGCGACTTCCTGGCGTCGGCCGAGATAGACGGGGCCCTGGTCGGGGGCGCGAGCCTCGACCCCGAGGACTTCTCCGACATAGTGGCCGGGGCCTCCCGGTCATCGTCGGGCTGATCTTGGATGGCCTGGTCGCCATAGTCGGGGCCACGGCCACGGGCAAGAGCGCCCTCGCCCTGGAGTTGGCAGAAGCCTTCGGGGGGGAGATAGTCAACGCCGACAGCCGGCAGGTCTACCGGTACATGGATATCGGCACCGCCAAGCCCCCGCTCCGGGACTTCGCCCTCGTCCCTCACCACCTCTACGGGTTGGCGGACCCCGACGAACCTTTCAACCTAGCCCTGTACCTGGAGCGCGCCAACGCCATTGTGGAGGGAATACGGGGCCGCGGTCGACTCCCCATCCTTGTCGGCGGCAGCGGCCTCTACGTCTGGGGCTTCCTGGAGGGCATGGTCATCCCCCATGTCCCTCCCAACCCCGACCTCCGGGCCCGCCTCGAGAGCGAGGCCGCCGCCCAGGGCTATCAAGCCCTCCACGACCGTCTCAGGGCCGTCGACCCTGACTCCGCCGCATCCATAGACCCGCGCAACGTCCGCCGTGTCGTCCGCGCCCTGGAGGTCTTCGAGCTTTCAGGCGTCCCCTTCTCCCGTCAGGTTCGAAAGAAAGGCCTCGACTATCCCGCCCTCATTATCGGCCTCACTGCGCCCCGAGACTTCCTCCACCGTCGCGCCGACTCACGCGTCGACTCCATGATAGAGTCCGGCTTCGTGGCAGAGGTGCGCTCGCTCATGGCCCGAGGCTACAACCTCGACTTGCCATCCATGTCAGGTGTGGGTTATAAACAAATCGGCGCCTACCTGAAAGGGGTATCTACCCTTGAGGAAGCCGTCGAAGAGACCAAGATCGAGACCCACCGGCTCATTCGCCACCAGGCCGCCTGGTTCAAGGCCGGAGACCCTAGAATAGGCTGGTATGATATAAGCCAAGGTTGCGTGGGCCCCGTCGCGGAACGCGTGGGCGAGTTCGCAGCCGAAACGAGATAGCAACGCCTGACAATACAACCGGAGAACGCCACTCCATGACTATAAGCTTCACCAAGATGCACGGCATCGGCAACGATTACATCCTCATCGATGCCCGGGAGATCGACAGGGACTGGTCTCGGCTGGCCGTCGACATCTGTGACCGCCATTTTGGCGTCGGGGGCGACGGCATCCTTCTCATTCGGGACTCGGACGTCGCCGACTGTCGTATGCAGATCTACAACCCCGACGGCTCCGAAGCCGAGGCCTGCGGCAACGGCATCCGCATGTTCTCCAAGTACGTCGTGGAGCGAGGCGTCGTTTCGGCGCCGGAAGACCGGCTAGTGGTCCAGACCCTGGGCGCCGTGGGCGAGATAGAGCTGTTCCGCGACAACGGCAGCGTCTCCACTGTCCGCGCCTCCATGGGGCCGGCCCGACTCCGCCCCTCCCAGGTACCCGTCGCCCTCGAGGACAGCCCCGACCCCGTCATAGACCATCCC
>JAAXHX010000380.1 GCA_012270635.1 Dehalococcoidia bacterium
CCCAAGGGCGTGATGCTCACCCACGACAACGTGGCGACCTACGTGCTCAACAACGTCAGCCCCGCCGACCCGGAAATCGAGGAGAAGAACATCCTCACGGTGCCGCTGTACCACATAGCCGGGATGCAGGCGGTGCTCGCCGCCGTCTACGGGGGCCGGACGCTGGTTGTTCAACGGCAGTTCGAGGCCAGCGACTGGATGAGCCTGGTGGAAACGGAGCGCGTGACCCGGGCGATGATGGTGCCGACGATGTTGAAGCAGCTTATGGAGCACGAGGAGTTCCCCGACCGCGACCTGAGCAGCTTGCAGGTAATCACCTATGGCGCCGCCCCCATGCCGGTAGAGGTAATCAGCCGGGCCATCGAGCTGCTCCCCAACACCCGGTTCATCAACGCATTCGGGCAGACGGAGTCGGCGTCCACCATCACGATGTTGACGCCGGATGACCACGTCATCGAGGGTACGCCGGAAGAGAGGGCGATCAAGTTGAAGAGGCTCGGGTCCATAGGCCGGGCCCTGGGCGACACGGAAGTCAAGATATTTGACGACGATGGAAACGAACTGCCCGTGAACGAGGTAGGGGAGATAGTGGCCCGGGGCCCGAGGGTGATGAAGGGCTACTGGAAGGCCGACGAGGCTACCAACAGCACCATACGGAACGGCTGGCTGTACACGGGGGACATGGGTTACATGGACGAGGCGGGATACATCTTCCTGTCGGGTCGGGCGAAGGACATCATCATCCGGGGCGGCGAGAACATATCGCCGGAGCAGGTGGAGGCGACGCTGCATTCCCACCCGGCCATCGACGAAGCGGCGGTGATCGGGGTGCCGGACCCGCAGTGGGGCGAAACGGTGCGGGCCATAGTGGCGCTGAAGGGCGGTACGCAGGCCTCGGAGGAAGAGATAATCGAGCACTGCCGGGGCCAGTTGGCCAGCTTCAAGAAGCCGGAGTCGGTGATCTTCGTGGACTCCCTGCCGCGCAACCCCATGGGCAAGGTGTTGAAGAGGGTGTTGAGGGAGGAGTACGGGGAAGTGTAGGGGGAGCCTGCCCGGCCGTTAGTCGGAGGGGCGCAGGTCTCGGGCGCGGGCCAGGTCTGCTTTGGCGTTCTCCCCGTCGCCGAGCCGTTGGTAGAGGGCGGAGCGGTCTTCGTAGGCTTCGGAGTAGGTGTCGTCGAGGTGGATGGCGTAAGTGAGGTCTTCCAGGGCTTCGCCGAGTTCCTCCCGAGAGGCGAGCAGGAGAGCCCTTTCACGGTATGCCTCCGGGAGACGGGGGTCGCGGCTTATCGCTTTATCCAAGGAGTCCAGGGCCCGGGCGGCGAGCCTGGGCTTCGACCTGGGCGGCGCCGATTCGGACTGCTTTGCATAGACGATTCCCACGTTCAGAAGGGCGCGCGCATCCCCCGGGTTTAGCAGCAGGGCCTTCTTGTATTGCTTGAGCGCGGCCGCGAACTGCCCTCTTCTCAGGTAGCATGTGCCGAGGTTGGTGAGGAGGGCGCTGTCTTCCGGGCCAAACTTTCTGGCCGAGTTCAGGTCCCGGATGGCCGCATTCAAGTTGCCGAGGCCGCCGTGGGCGAGACCCCGGTAAAAGTAGGCGTGAGCGTCCTTGGGGTTGAGGACCAGGGCCTCGTTGAGGTGATTGAGGGCGTCTTCCCACCGGCCTTCCTGGACGGCCTTTTCGCCCTTTCGGGAGCCGACGACCCAGCCGAGGCCCCGGATTTTGTCGAGGAGTCCCATAGCTATAAAACCGGAGGTCGAGGTCAGGCCGGAGAATCAACGTCGAAGATGCGGGGGGCGACGTGGGCGAGGAGGAGGTCGGTGGACATGATCATGGAGCGGCCCGAGGGGTCGATGCGGGGGGAGACCTCGACCAGGTCCATGGCCCCGATGGGATAGCGGGAGAGGACCCGCAGGATGGCGGCCATTATGTCGGGGGTGATGGCGTCGTTGACTACGGATCCGGTGGCGGGGAAGAAACCTGTGTCTATGAAGTCGATGTCCACTGACATATATATGAAATCGCAGCCTGCGGCGGCGCGCTCGCCGGCGCGTTGGGCCACCTCCTCGGGGCCGATCCTGAGGACGTCGGCGGCGGTGAAGATCAGGCCGCCGTGGGAGTCTATGGCGTTGACGGGCTCCTCGTCGGACCAGCCCTGAATGCCGATCCAGACCATGTTGGAGGGGCTGACCAGTTCCAGCTCGGAAATGCGCCGGGCGTTGGTGCCGTGGTTGTACTTGCCCCAGACGGGGGTGTCGTCCCTGAAGTCCAGGTGACCGTCTATGTGGATGTAGCCGATTCTGGGCCTGGGGTAGAGCTCGGATACGGCGCGGGTGTAGCCGAGGCACGAGGGATAGCCGACGTAGTGGTCGCCGCCCAGGCAGACCGAAAAGCCCCCTCGGCGCACAACCTCGGCTACGCCTTCGGCTATGCCCTCGGTGGTCTTCATCACGTCGGAGGGGTAGACGTTGTAGTCTCCCACGTCGACGAGGCGGTTGGAGGCCGGGACGGTGAGGCGGTTGCCGGAGGCGACCTCCAACATGCCGCCGGGGCCCGCGCCCGATATGCGGTCGGCGAGGACCAGGGAACCTTCCCTGATGCCGCGGGGGCCCATCCGGGTCCCGAAGCGGCTGGTGTGGGTGCTGTCGTGGGGGGCGCCGCCGATGACGACCATGCCGGACTCCACCTTGTCCAGGGCAACGAAAGGCGAGCCCAGGAAGGTGGCGGCCCCTATGCTTTCCGCGTGTTCCATGCGTTGACTCAATGCGCGCTCTCGGCGGATCTGATCTTCTCGTCTATGAAACGGACCAGCATCTCCGCGCCACAGCGCTGGCCGGTCTTGGCCAAGCTCATGGTCTCGATGAGGGGGTTGAGGCCGCAGAGGCTGACGCCGCCCACCGGGCCCCGGGCCAGGAGGGTGAGGGCTTCGAACAGGTCCACGTTGCGAAGGCCGTCGAAGCGGGGTGTGCCGGTCATGGCGACGTAACCACCGTCCATGACGTCTACGTCTATCCCCACGAAGACCCCCGAGCAGCCGTGGGAGGCGCGTTCCAAAGCCTCCGAAACAACGTCGGCGATGCCCCTGGAGCGCACCTGATCGGCGGTGACTATCGTGGCGGGGAGCCTTTTGGCCATTTGCCACTGGTCGAGGGGCACGTAGCCGTTGACGCCGATCCATATTAGGTTCTCTGGGCGGACGGCCCCGGAGTCGAGCAGGCGGCGGACGGTTGCGCCACGCCATACGTCTCCCCAGACCGGGTCCCGGAGGCCGAGGTCCAGGCGGCTGGAGAGCTGAATGTATCCAACCCCGCGTCCGCCTCTTTCCACGGTCGCGTCCCGGAATCCCTGGATGAGGGGGTAGGCGATCAGGTGGTCGCCGCCCAGGGCTATGGGGACCGATCCCCTGGCGGCAATCCCCCGTGACGCGTCGCGAAGGGTGGATGACATAATCTCCCAGTCGACGTGGGATACCGAGAGGTCGCCGAGGTCACGGACACGGTCGCGGACTACGTTGGTGTCGGTGGGGAGGCGGGAGTTTATCTCGACGAGGGTGGAGTCGGGGGCGGTCATCATCTGGAAATAGGTGGAGGTCTCCCGGTAAGCCTTGGGAGCGAGGCGGGGGCCGAGCTTGTCGGGGGCGGATACGTCGTAGGGCACGCCGAAGACGCCGAACATGCCGGGAGACAAGTCGTCGACGGCGCCGGTCGGGGCTCCGATGAAGGTGAGGAGCCCCCCGGTCTTGGGGGTAGGGCCTCTGCGAATGGGCATCAGCGCTTCAATACACCTCGAATATCCTGGGGGCTATGAGCTTTACCAATGCTTCCGCGGCGAATCGGGGGGTGCGGCTGCTGGGGTCTAGGGGAGGGGAGGTCTCCACCAGGTCCATGGCGCCGATGGGATATTCGGACAGGGGCCCGAGGATGCGGAACAGGGTGGAGGCGGTCATTGCCCCCATGGTGACGGAGCCCGTGCCGTCGGAGAAGCCGGCGTCTATGACGTCGATGTCAAAGCTCATGTAGATGAAGTCGGCGCCCTTGAGGGCGAGCTCCGCGGCGCGGCGCCCGACGGTCTCGGGGCCCATCTCCTCCACATCCTCGCTGGTGAAGATCGTGCCGCCGTAGCGACGGATAAGCTCCACCTGGTCCAGGTAGCAGGGGCCCTGGATGCCGATGAAGACCATGTTGGCAGGCTCCACGGAGTCCAACTCGGAGATGCGTCGGGCGTTGGTGCCGTTCATGTACTTGCCGTATGGGCCGTAGGAATCGGCGAAGTCCAGGTGGCCGTCTATGTGAATGTAGCCGACACGGGCGTTGGGCCTGAGGCGTCCGAGGGCCCGGGTATAGCCGAGGCACGACGGGTAACCGACGTAATGGTCGCCGCCGAGGCATACGGAGAAGCCACCCCTCATCACCACTTCCGAGACGCCGCCGGCGATCCCCTCGGTGGCCTTCATGACGTCGGAGGGGTAGGAGTTGAAATCTCCCACGTCCACCAGGGGAAAATCGTTGGGGCGGAGCAGGGTTCGGCCCGTGGAAACGTCTAACAAACCTTCGGGGGCGTTGGCGAAGCTGTGGGCCAGGGGCAGAGAGTGCTCGCGGATTCCTCGGGGGCCGTACCTTTCGCCGAAGCGGTCTCGGAGGCTGTGGGGAGCGCCGCTGACAACCGTCATGCCGGGCCGGACCCCGGTCAGGGACACGAGGGGCGCATCCAGGAATGTGGGGGCGGAGTCGTGTGTATAAGCTTGCATGGTTGAAATGGGCGTTAGGGGTAGGCGAGGGCCTCGCCTGCCAGGAACCGGATGACTATCCAGGCCCCGAGTCGGGGGCCCGTGGCCGAGACCATGTTCACGGTGGGGTTCATCCCCACGAGGTCCAGGGCGCCGGCCTTCTTTCGGCGTAGGATGTCTACGGCTTTCAGAAGCTCCACGTTGGTGAGGCCGTCGAAGCACGGGTCTGCGGTGGCGGCGACGTAACCGCCGTCCATCACGTCGAAGTCGATGCTGACGTAAACGGAGTCGCAGCCTTCACCGGCTATCTGCATAGCGCTTTCGACAACCTCCTGCAGGCCCCGGCGGCGTACGTCGGCAAGGGTGAAGACGGACATCTCTCTTTCCTGGGCGAAGTCCCACTCCTCCCTACGCAGGTATCCGTTGACGCCTATCCATACCATGTTCGCGGGGGACACGGCCCCCGAGTCCAGGACCCGCCGCGCCGTCGCGCCCCGCCAGACGTCTCCCCAAACGGGGTCTTTCTCTCCCAGGTCTAGACTGCTGGATAGCTGGACGTAGCCTACGCCGTGGCCGGTGCGCTCGCGGACGGCGTCGGCGTAGCCGAGACAGAGGGGATAGGAGATGAAGTGGTCGCCGCCGAGGACGACGGGGGTCGCGCCGGTGGAGGCGACTTGATATAGGGAGCGACGCAGCTCCTTTTCGGTGCGGGGCCAGTCAAGGGGATAGGCGTTGAAATCTCCGAGGTCGAGAATTTGGGAGCGTCGGGCGCCGCTCATGCGGTCGCCGGTGGTGATCTCTACCAGGTCGGAGCGGGAGAAGGCGCCCGCGTAGTAACCGGAGCTGTCTCGGATGGCCCGGGGCCCGAAACGGGAGCCTATGCGCGAGGTGCACGAAAGGTCGTAGGAGACGCCACAGATGGCGGTCATGCCCTCCTTGAGATGCTCCAGGTCGCCGCGGGGCAGGTCGATGAAGGTGGTGATGCCCGGAGTGGATACGGGGGCCGACTGGGTGGTCATGGCGGCCTCGGGATCAGGACCCGAATACCCTGGGGGCGATGAGTTCGATGATCGATTGGGCGGCGAGGCGTTCCGAGCGGCCCCGGACGTCGAGGCCCGGGGCCACTTCGACCACGTCCAGGGCGGCGATCTTTGGGCAAGCGGATAGCTCGCGCATGAGGGCCAAAAGGTCGCGGGGGACAAGGCCGCCGACCACTATGTCAGCCGTGCCGGAGGCGTACCCGGAGTCTACGACGCCGATATCAAGGCTGACGTAGACCGCGCTGCAGCCGTCGCCGGCGAGCTCCAGAGCCCTCTGGGCGGTGGCCTTGGGACCCTGCTCCTTTACGGAGTCGGCGGTGATTACGGTAACGCCCTGGGCCCGGGCGTAGTCCCATTCTCGGTAGGGTATGTAGCCCTGGACACCTATACAAACCGTGTTGCGGGCCTTGGCGTGTCCTGCGTCCAGGATACGGCGGAGGGAAGCTCCGGTCCAGTCGGGGCCGTGTCCGTTGTCGGTGTCGGCGAGAGAGAGCTGGCCCGAGAGCCGTATTAGGCCGACTTCCTCACCCAGGCCCGCGGCCAGGCCCCCGACCAGGGGGAAGGTTATGAATCGGTCTCCGCCGAGGGCCACGGGGAATCCACCTGATTCGGCGATGCGGGAAAAGGCTTCGTGACAGCCGTCAAGGGTCTTCTGCAAGTCCATGGAAGAGACGGAGATGTGGCCCAGGTCGACCAGCGCTGACTCTCGGGGGAGGTTCAGCACCCTCCCGGATATGACATCGATGAGGGCGCCGGATTCCGAGGCCTGAAGGTCGTAGATGAAATCGGCGCTGGCCTCGCGGATAGCCCTGGGGCCCTGCCTAACTCCCTGGCGGGAGGTGGAAGTGGCGTCGTGGGCAATGCCGACCACGGCCACGCATCCGGCTTCAACGTCCTTGAAACTACCCCTCGGGGCGCGTGCGAAGGAGTTGATGCCGGCGAATGAGGGCAGAAGGTCTCGTTGGTAGGGCAAGGCAGCCTCCCTTCAAGGGGTTGGATTATAGCACGGGCCGCGGGGGCTGAGGCATCGGGAGACAGGGGGTGTATTCACAGGAATTCGTTGACTGAGGTAGGGGGTTTGCCTACACTACAATCCTGAAATAGTCCAAAGCGGGGTGAGGCCCTTCATCCCGGGCGCCATCCAAGGAAAAGAGCAGAGTTGAACAGCGACGAGCTAAGGCGGGCATTTCTGTCCTTCTACGTATCGAAGGGGCACCTGGTCATACCCAGCTCGTCCCTGATACCCATAGGGGACCCGACCCTGCTGCTGACGAGCGCCGGGGTGGTGCAGATAAAGCCGTTCTTCACCGGAGAGGCGAAGGCCCCCGCGCCCCGGCTGGCGTCATGCCAGAAATGCTTTCGCACCACGGACATCGACTCGGTGGGGGACGCAGACCACCTGACCTTCTTCGAGATGCTCGGCAATTTCAGCGTTGCGGACTACTTCAAGAAGGAGGCGATAGAGTGGGCGTGGGAACTGGTAACTGAGCGCTTCAAGCTGTCTCCCGAGAAGCTCTGGGTCAGCGTATTCCTGGATGACGATGAGTCGTATGGTTTCTGGCGGGGGCTGGGGGTGCCGGAGGAGCGGCTGGTCCGGTACGACGAAAGCGAGAACTGGTGGGGGCCTCCGGGGGACTCGGGGCCGTGTGGTCCTTGCACCGAGATCTACTACGACTTCGGTGAGGAACTTGCCTGCGGGAAGCCCGACTGCGGGCCCGCGTGCGATTGCAACAGGTTCACGGAGTTCTACAACCTCGTGCTCACCGAATACTACCAGGACGTTGACGGCAATCGGACCCCCCTGCCGAGCGGAAACATCGACACGGGGATGGGGCTGGAACGGACGGCGGCAATACTGCAGGGCGTGACGAACGTCTACGAGACCGACGGCTTCCGGGCGATCATGGATAAGGTATCGGGGGTGACGGAGCGGGAATATGGGGAGGACAGGAATACCGACGTTGCGATGCGAGTGCTGGCGGAGCACGCCCGGGGAACGACCTTCCTTATCAGCGACGGCGTGGTGCCCGCCAACGAGGGCCGGGGGTACGTGCTGAGGCGAATACTGCGACGGGCGGTGACGTTTGCGCGGAAGCTTGGGGTGCGGGAGCCGGTGCTGGTGAGCATCGCCGAGACCGTCATCGAAAATATGGGGAACGCCTACCCCGACCTGGAGAGGAACC
>JAAXHX010000381.1 GCA_012270635.1 Dehalococcoidia bacterium
CATCAGGATGTTGGGGATGCACTCGTAGCCCTCGCGCTGGAAGTGGTGCTCGGCGAGCCAGAGGGTGTTGTAGCCGAGGTCGTCCATGAGCCGGGCCATGTCCTCGGCCCGGGAGAAGGCGGTGATCAGGTGATCGTTGGGGTACAGGCGGTCGTTGACCGCGGGCGCGGCGAGGCCGACGTCCTCCATGTCAACGTGGCCGGCGAAAAGGGTGCCGAACTTGGTTATCATGACTAGACTCCTTTACTAAGGCGGCCCGGAGCTTGAATAATAATTGCCTTTGGCAATTTAGGGGCCCTTCACGCAAGTTGGGTTTCTATCTTTACCTAACCCTATAAACCGCCACGCGCGTTCTATTGCACTTTGCTGGACAATAGATGGGTAGGGGGTAGCCAATACGTAGGTATCCATTGTCGAAGGATATCGCAATCTCTCTCGGTTTGCGGTCGCGGGGTGGGTGGTGGATCTTGGTCATAACGTCTGCACTCCCACCAATCCTTCACCGCATCTTCTCTCTGGTTCCACAAAGCGTTCTTGTACCTCGTTTGTCTGAATGCATACCATTGGGTTGCCTCCTCCCTGCATTCCTCCGGCGATGACTCCAGTGACTCGAAGTTCCTAGTTATGACGTATAGCCAATTCGATTCACTCGAATTGGAGCGCTCCATAAAGCGTGTGGGCAATTCCAACTGCATCGTGAGCTCCTGCTTCCTTTGGGTTATCTCCTTCTCAGTCCCCCTATATGACATATTGTCAATAATATAGGAAGCACATTGCTCGCTCACAATGAAGTCCAGCACTGACTCAGGGAATAAAGCCAGTTCTAGGGCTTCGTCCGGACTTGTCTTACCCTGCGGGCCTGACTCACCCTGTGGGCCTGGCTCGCCTTGCGGGCCTGGCTCACCTTGTGGGCCTGGCTCGCCCTGTGGGCCTGGCTCACCCTGTAGACCTGGCTCGCCCTGTGGGCCCGGCTCGCCCTGCAGGCCTGACTCACCCTGTGGGCCCGGCTCGCCCTGCAGGCCTGCCTCCCCCTGCGGACCAGGCTTGCCCTGCAAACCCGGCTCGCCTTGCGGGGGAGTCGCACATCCAATCATCAACATTATCGTGATGATAAACCCAATGTATGGTAGTGCACGCAATGGATCTCTCCTTATCTATCTAATCGGAACATCGTCGTTTTGGCTATGCGCAATTGTAGGGGCTGTAGATGGCTGTGAGGCTAGAGCTAATTGAGTTTGCGGCCAGCTAGAGGCCTACGTCCCCGAATGAGATCAAAATTAGCTCCCCTATCTTCCAATGCTTGCTGAAGCATCCTTATATCACTGTGATTTTGTCAATCCATTTCATGAAGGGCATTAGGGACTCCGCTACCTGTACCCGCCGAAGATTGCGTGGCCTGCGTACATCCAGAAGTAATCCACCTTGCTGAAGCCCGCGTCCCGGAGCCAGCTTAGCTGATCGGGGAGGGGGGAAGGCCGGTCGTAGGGGTCGGGGTCCGGGTCTGTGTAGAAGTTCCACCTGTCCTTTTGGAAGAGCTCATAAGCTTCGCGCCCTTTACCCGAGACCTGCGCCCCGGCTTCAACGTCCCGGTCCCACTGGTGGGCGTAGGCGTCTCTGGCCCAAGACGATGCCGGCTCTACCAAATCGATCATGACGAAGGCGCCGCCGAGCTCTAGGCGATCGGCCATGTCCGAGAAAAGCCGCCTCTTGCCCTCGGCGTCCAGGTGGTGGACTATCAGAGAGGCTAGGACGCAGCGCAGGGGGGTGGGGAGTCGGGTGCGCCAATCGGTGTCGCCTAGGTCAAAATCGGCGACCTGTAGACGTCCTTCCCGGCAAGCGGTCATGGTGGCCAAACGCTCTCGCATGAGGGCCGAGCCGTCGAGGGCGAGGTAGTGGCAGCGGGGAAAGGCTTCGGTTACCGCGGCAGCCAGGGCCCCGTCCCCCGCCCCAAGCTCCACGATGTTGAACTCTTCATCGGGGTTGGCGGGGATGAGGCGGCAAAGAGTATCGATCTGCTCCTCGCGCCGAGGGACGAAGAGAGGGGCGTATCGCAGGAAGGTCAGGGAGTCGTCTTCTTCCCACATTGAGTCGACGAGGGTTCCGGCCTGTTCGGTCATGGGGGGATTATAGCGGTATGCAGGGCAGCGTGTCGGGGGTTGGGGTAGAATCCGGTATCCGACAATTGGGAATTTTCCTGGGAGGGACACATGGATGCGGAACAGTACATGGAAGCGTTGATGGCGAGCTCGCACAGGAAGGAGGTCCCGTTCCCGGAAGAAGAGTACCACGAACGGGTGAGAAAGGTGCGCAAGGAGATGGAGGCCGATGGCCTGGACGCGTTGCTCATCACCTACCCGTGCAATCTGTACTACGTCAGCGGCTATTACACCTTCGGGGCGGGAAACCACGCTTGCCTGATTCTGCCCCTGGATGGCGATGCATCTCTTCAGGTGACCTCCATGGAGATCCCGGCGGGGGTGGTGAATTCCTGGGTAAAGAACATAATCAGCGCCGACTGGCGAGGTCAGACCAACGCGGGTGAGCAGCTTGCGGAGTTGATAAGGGAGATGGGCCTGGAGTCGGGGAGGCTGGGCATAGAACCATCCAGGGCCGGCCTCCTGCCACCCGTTCGGGACTCGCTGTTCAGATCCTTGCCCACAGCCACCTTCCGGGACGCCTCCGACCTCGTGGCCCGGGTGCGGATGGTGAAGTCCGCCCTGGAGTTGGACTTCCTGCAAAAAGCCGCCGGATATACAAGAGCGGCCATTGACGCAGCCTTGGAGACCATCAGACCGGGGATACTGGACAACGACGTGGCGAGGGCGGGGTACGATGCGATGATAGCAGCGGGAAGCGAGTTCATGTCGGTGCAGCCGGTAGTGTCTTCGGGAGTAAGGACGAGCTACGGGCACACGACCTATCGGCGGGTCCCTCTTGAAGTGGGGGACAACGTATTCCTGGAGTTCGGGGGCGCGCACCAGAGGTACACGGCTCCGATGATGCGTACGGCGGTGATAGGTGAACCTTCCTACGAAGTGCGTCGGATGGCGGAGGCCGTAAAAGAGACCGTTTCCACGATAATTCAAGAGGCAAGGCCGGGCCGTACGGGTCACGACGTGGCAATGAAGGCGCGAAAAGCGTATGCCCGTGTAGAGGATGTTGCCCACTTCAGTGGGACCTACGGGTACAACGTAGGCATCGGCTTCCCCCCGACTTGGTCGGAGGCCCTGACGTGGCTGGCCGAGGGGGTAGAGCAGGAATTGCTCCCCGGGATGACCTTCCACACGCCCATTGCCTACCGGGCGCCGGGGCAGTTCGGGGTGGGCCTAAGCGAGACGATAGCCATCACCGGAGACGGCTGCGAGACGCTGACGGAGGAGGAGCGGGACCTGTACGTGGTGCGGGTCTAGGGCCTGCTTTCCGGGGCGGTAGTGAGGTGCCCGGTGGGGATGTCGGTAAAGGTCCTGCGGAAGCGGTACAGGGTCACTTCCGGCTCGATGGGCATAACCGGGTACTCCTCGCCCTCATCGATCTTGGCGTTGATGAACCAGGGGCCGTCCTCGGCCAGGGCCCGAACGAAGACGCCCTCCAGGGACTCGAGGTCCCGGACGGTAGCCGTCTTCTCGATGCCGCAGCCCGAGGCCACGCGCTCCAGGTCTGTGGAGAAGGCCGTGTGGCTCTTCTGGTGACCGGTTTGGCCCCACTCCTCGTTGTCCCAAACGACGATTACGAGGTTCTTCGGGTCCTCCCGGGCAACGGTGGCCAGGGTTCCCATGTTCATCAGCAGGGAGCCGTCCCCGTCCAGGGACACTATCTTCGCGTCGGTGGAGAGGGCCATGCCGAGGGCCATGGAGGAGCAGAGGCCCATGGAGCCGTAGGTGTAGAAGTTGCGGTCCCGGTGACCGGCTATCCAGAGTTCGTCGGTGGTGGGGCCGAGATTGGAGACGACGACTTCGTCCTTCAGGTGGGACAGGAGCATCTTCGTGGCTTCTAGTCTAAGCAAGCTTACCTCCGTGGAGCAGGGGGGTGAGGCACAGGGCCACGGGCTCCCGGCTGCTGTAGCAGAGCTTGAGCGCCCCGCCGATGGTCTTGTCGAGGTTGTGGTCGGTGTCCAGGGTGTAGAAGGGGATGTTCAGTACGTCCAGTATGGGCCTGGTCGCCCTGCCCATGGGGACCTGGGCGATGTTGAACTCCCCGACCTCGCCGCGCAGGTTGATGAAGATGGGGATTGGGAACCGGCAGGGGATACACAGGCTGCAGATGGCGTTCACGGAGTTGCCGAACCCGCTGGACTGCATGAAGACGGCGGCGTTGCGCCCCGCGGCGAAGGCCCCGGCGGCGATGCCGATGGCCTCTTCCTCCCTGGTCGCGGCGATGACGTGGAAATAGGGGTCGCTCTCCAGGAGGGAAGTGACCCTGTCGATGCTGATGTCCGGGACGAAGGCTATGAGAGATATTTCCTTCTTCTTCAGTTCTACGGCTATGGTCTCGGCCCAGTTAGGCATGAGGGTGTAATCTCCGAATCTTGGGGTTTTGGGTCGGGGCTAGGGGCCCGCGGCCACGCTCTTGACGTAGTCGGCCTTGGCTTTGTCCATGGCCTTGGTGTTGAGGGCGACGAGCTCCTCCCGCTTCTTCACGGACCAGTCCCGGGACTCGTGGAGGCTGGTGACGGAGCCCTGGAACCGGGGCATGACGTACCGAGCGAGGAGCTCGTAGCTGTGGAGCACCTGCTCCCGGGTCCCCCACTCGGTCGCCTGTATCAGGAGCCGGCCAAACCCGCCCGATTCCTCGTCGAGGCGGTGGATGGTCTCGACCAGGTCATCGGGGGTGCCGACGCACCAGTTATTGGTCTCGACCATGTAGTCGATGATCTTGTCCCGGGGCCCGTCGAAGGCCCTTGGGAGGCCGAGGGTGTCTTCGAAATACTCCCTCTGGTATCGCCCCGAGGCCTCCCGGGCCTGCTCGACGGCCTCTTTCCGGCTTTCGGCCAGGTGGACGTGGATGACGATGCCCCAGTCCTCCCGCCGAACGGTGTTGCCGTACTTGTCGGCGGTCTCCTCGGCAATGTCCCAGAACTTGGCGAGGTCCGGCGCCGCTGCCCCCGGAACGGAGACGGTGTTGAGGGACAGCACGGACAGCCCGTACTTGCCGGCGCATACCATGCCAGCCGGCGAGTAAGAGGCGGCCACGGCGACGGGGATGTGGGGCAAGGTGTAGGGGCGCAGGTGGACGGTGGCCTCCCGTAGGGTGAACCAGTCGGACTCGTAGGTTATGGGGTCGGTCTCGGTCCAGAGGCGGAGGATGATGTTGAGGGCCTCGTCCATGCGCTGTCGCTGGAGGGGCGGGTCGATGCCCAGCATGAAGGCATCGCCGACGAGGGCCCCAGGCCCCACGCCCATCATGACCCTGCCCCGGGTCATGTGGTCCAGCAGGATCATACGGTTGGCGACCATCAAGGGGTGGTGATAGGGGAGGCTGAGGACGCCCGTGCCCAGCTTGATGTGCTTGGTGCGCTGGGCCGCCGCCCCGATGAACACCTCGGGGGAGGCGATGGTCTCCCAGCCGCCGCTGTGGTGCTCGCCGATCCA
>JAAXHX010000382.1 GCA_012270635.1 Dehalococcoidia bacterium
CATGGGCGTAGTATACGCTTTTTAATGTGGGCGGACATCCCTGGGATTTGGGGTGCTCGCCCTGACCCTAGCCCCCCGCTCGTACTTTCCTTCGACCGGTTCAGGATAAACTAGGGGCTCAGCACGAGCGGCCCCGGCCCCCCTTCATGCTTAGGCGAGCAAGGGACTAGCGGCTCTCTCCACCCAGCGGGATAAATCGGTTCCCGCCCGCCTACCCTGTTTTATTGACATATCAGCCGTGTTGCGTCGCAACACGGCTGATATGTCCTTGCCAAGGCGGGAGGGGATGGATTCCGGCTCGGGGTCGGGAATGACGGAGAGGGCGGGGGGGTTGGAGGGGGGCCCTCCGCTCATACTTTGACAGGCTCAGCACGAGCGGCCACCCAGACCCGTGGACTGGGGGGATGGGGGGGTTTTAGGGGAGGAGGACTTGGCGGAGGCCGTGGGCTACTAGGCGCTCTTCTCCGGGTTGGAGGGTGGAGACGGCTATGGAGAGGGCGTCGCCGTCGGGGCGGGTCCAGATGGAAGGGTCGAGGACCTTGAGGGCGTCGGCGGCCTGGGTGACGGTCATGCCGAGGGCCTCTTCGTCCAGGACGACCCTCAACTGCATCCAGGGGATCTGGCCGAACCAGCCCTGTTGCAGCATCACGTGGGGGATGTCTCCGAGGAGCTCGACGAGGACCTGGAAGCGACGTTCCTGGTCCCGGGCCCGCTCCTGGTGGTCCAGGGTGAACCATTCCCGCATGGCGGCTACCAGGGCCACCACTTCTCCCCTGTCCACCTTGAAGCCTCTCCCAAAGGCCCGGTTGTCCTCCAGCTCGAAGGCGGTGAAGCCGTGGAGTCGGGCGGCCTCGACAAGGGGCTTCTTGCCGAGCATGAATCCGACGGAATTGGGGCCGCCCATGTACTTGGCGCTGAAGCAGATGGAATCCGCCCCGCAGGAGGCGATGTCTTTCATGCGCTGGACGGGGTAGACCTGGAAGGCGGCGTCCACAACGACGGCGATGTCCCGGGCGGCGGCGATGGATACGACTTCGTTGAGGGACAGCGTACCCTCGGCGCCGTCCATGTGGGCGGGATAGAGGACGCCGGCGGTATCGGGGCCTATGGCGTCCTCGAACTGGGAGCGGGTGACGCCGTTTTCGTCTCCGACCTCGACCAGCTTGCCGCCGGGGACGGATACGCACCGGTCGTAGTGGTAGCGGTGCCGGTTCTGGATGAGGAACTGATTGCGGAGGCCGGAAGTATTGGGGAGGCGGGCTATGAGGTCGGTGTCGGGGCCGGTCATGACGGCGGCGCAGCTAATGGCGAGGGCGGCGAAGCAGCCGGAGGTGACGAAAGCGGCCTCGGCGCCGAGGTCGGAGGCGATGGCCTCGCCGGCACGGGAGACGACCTCCTCCATGCTGGCGTAGGCCTGGCTTGCCTGGTCCATGGCCTCCTGGACCCGGGGGCTAAGGACGGCGCCGCCCATGACGGTAGCGGTACCGACGGCGTTGACGACCCTTCGGATGCCGAGATCCTGGTATATGTCGGCGCTTTTTGTGTCTGACATTCGATGCAGCTCCAGTCGGGGATGGGGGCGCTAGTTGAGGTTTATACCGTAGAGCCGGGCGGCGTTCCGGCCCACGATCTTCTCCTTATCCTCCTGGGAAACGCCGGCGAAGGTTCGTTCGATGACCTCTCGGGAGTGGGGGAAGGTGCCTTCGTCGTGGGGGTAGTCGCTGCCCCACATGAGGCCGTCGACTCCGGTGAAATCGATATTGTTAAGGCCGATGGGGTCGTCGCCGAAGGTGATGAAACCATTGGTCTTGAAGTATTCGCTGGGCAGCTTTTCGAGGTTGGGGTGCTGCCACATGTGGCGGGCGTGGTAAACGTCGTCCATGGCGTAGAGGGCCCAGGCGAGCCAGCCGATGCCGCACTCGACGAGGACGATGCGGAGGGAGGGGTTGCGGTCGAAGACGCCGGCGGCAGTGAGGGCGGTGAGAGGCGCCATGGCCTCGGCCATGCCGAGGACCATGCCGGTGAGGTCCCGGCCGTGGGTGTCTTCGACGGTGCGGTACTTCCGGGGCTCGTCGTCGGAGATGGATTCAGACGTTGTGAAGACGTGGAAGCTGAGGGGGAGGTCAAGGCCGGCTAGGGTCGACCAGAAAGGCTCGTAGACGGGGAGGTTGTAGGGAGTTGAGGCGATGTTGACGGGTACGGATACGGAGCGATAGCCCTTGGCGGCGATGCGCTGGGCCTCGGTGACGGCGGCGTCGACGTCGATGGTGGGGATGGTGGCGGATGGGATGCAGACATCGGAGTGGGCGGAGAATACGTCCCAGTAGAAATCGTTGTAGAGGGAGCAGACGGCCATCTGGTAGCCGGGCTCGGGGGAGGAGAAGGCCTCGAAAATGCCGTTGGGGTAGATGACCTCGGCGGAGACCCCGTCCTCGGCCTGGTCCCGAAGGCGAAGCTCGACGTCGGTGCCCCACTCCCGGTTGACGCCGATGCCGACGTCCTCGCTGCCTCTGAACTCCTTGCGCAGGTCCTTTTCGGTCAGGGGGTTGGGGGTGTCGAGGAGGATGGGGTGCTGGCCGTCGAGGACCTGGTACCTGCGGCCGTCTACAACTTCGACGTGGGGCCTGCGGTGACGGTACTGCTCGGGGAGCTTGTCGTACAGGCTGCCCGGCTCCTCAGCATGGGAGTCGGCGGAGACGATCTTGTAGTCTGCCATCTCGGACCTCCTTTATGAGGGATGTATGGGGAAGGCGATGGGGGGATTATATAGGATTGGGGAGTGGGAGGGGATGCTCCCCCGCTGTTCATACTTCCCTTCGACAGGATCAGGATAAACTAGGGGCTCAGCACGAGCGGCCCGCCCCCCGCNNCGGAATGACGGAAGTAGGAGGGGATGGATTCTCGGGTCGAGGCCCGGGAATGGCGGGGTGAGGGGAGGGTAAGGAGGGGTAGGTCATATAATAGGGTCGGGAGAACACTTCAGGGCTATGGAGTTTTTGACAGGCGCGTTGCTGCCGTTCGCGACGGCGGAGGACCCTTCGGTGGAGCACTTTGCGCTGCTGCGCGACTTTGCAATAGTGATGGCGGTGGGGGGTGGGGCCGTCGTGCTGTTCCGCGTTCTAAAGCAACCCCCCATCCTGGGATACCTGCTGGGGGGGCTGCTCATCGGGCCGTACACCCTGCCCAGTCCTCCCGTGGAAAACGTCGGGCTCATAACGGCGCTGGCCGACCTGGGGTTGATAATCCTGCTGTTTTCGCTGGGGCTGGACCTGGGGTGGAAGAGGTTGAGGAGCGTCGGGTTCAGGGTCCTGGTCATAGGGGCGCTGGAGATATCCCTGATGATGTCCCTGGGATACGAGATCGGGACGCTGCTGGGGTGGACGGGGACGGAGTCGATCTTCCTAGGGGCGGCGATTGCGATTTCCAGCACGGCGATCCTCTACAAGATGCTGAGGGACACGGGGCAGCTGCACCACGCTCACGGTCGGATAATCGTTGGGATACTGGTGATAGAAGACGTGGCGGCGGTTATCCTGCTGACGGTCCTGTCCGGGGTGGCGACCACGGGCACGGTGGAAGCGAGCACCGTGGGTTCGCTCATCCTGAAGCTGGTCATCTTCGGCTTTGCGGCCCTGGGGATAGGGGCGATAGTGGCGCCGAAGGTGGTGACGTTCATATCGAGGTACAAGTCGGACGAGATCATGCTGCTGGCGAGCCTCGCCATGTGCTTCGGGCTGGGGCTGATTGCCCAGGAGTTGGGTGTTTCGCCGGCGGCGGGAGCGTTCCTGGTGGGGGCGGTGCTGGGGGATACGAAGCAGTCGGAGAGGCTGGTCAGGCTAGTGTCCCCGGTGAAGGACTTCTTCGCGGCGCTGTTCTTCATTTCCATAGGCATGCTGGTGAACCTGTCCGACATGTCTGCCCACATCTGGCCGGCGCTAATAGTCTCCGCCGTTTTCATCGGCGGGAAATTCATAGCGGATACGGTGGGGACGTTCGTGACGGGGGAGGATGGTAGAAACGCGATCAAGGTCGGGACGGGGATGACGCAGATAGGGGAGTTCTCCCTGGCCATAGTGAGCGCGGGAGCGGTGCACGGGGTGGTGGGGCCGTTCCTGTACCCGGTGGTGGCGGTGGCCACGGGGATAACCTCTCTACTGTACCCGTTCATCTTCCGCAGTGGAGACCCATTGGCCAACCTGCTGCAAAGGTTTTCTCCGAGGGTGGTGCGCCAGTACGTGAGCTATACCACCGATTGGATCAGGGCCACGAGAAGCCTCCTGCGGCTGAGGAGCGAGGAAGCGTTGCGGGTGCAGAACCTCACCCGACTCCTGCTTGTGAACGTGGGCGTCATAATCCTCCTGCTGACCATTGGGAGCGTGGTTATACGCTTCAGCGAAGACATTGCCGGGCTGATGAAGATCAGCCAGCAGTACGTGGGGCTGATAATAGTCGGGGTGGTCTTTGCTTTGGCCCTGCCTGCATGGATTGGAACGTGGTGGTCATTGCGGAGGCTGACGAGCGAGGTGGGCAACTACATCAACAACAGCGTTGCCCGCCGAATCCCGAGGGCAGGCGTTCCGCCCAGCAGCGTATACCGGAGAGGCTTCGCAATGATCATGCGGGACGCTCTCCTGCTGCTGATGCTGATAGTGGTCTTCATCTGGAGCATTCCCCTGCTGTCCCAACTGCTGTTCTTAGGGAGCATAGCGACGCCCGTCACCATTGCCGTCGTGGCAGTAGCCTCGATTGCGGGGTTGTACATTTCGAGCAAGATTTACAGGGTCATCGCCCGAGGGTTGATCCGCACTTTCCTGCCGGACATAGAAGACCAAGAGCAGGGGGACTCGGAGTCAGATTCCTAGGGCGTTCACCCCCGACCCCAGAAAGGGGTGAGCGTCTGGACAGGGGCAGGTGCGTGGCTTATTATCCATGCCCGGAACGAAGGCCGCACGGGGCCCTTCAACGGATACACACATACACAGGAACCCCATGACACAACAGGATGAATTGACCTTCAACAGGCGGGTGCTCGACGAGGAGTACAACCTGGGCACGTTCGAGGTGACGGCGGAGATGATCAGGGACTTCCACGACGGCACGGGGGCAGGGTCGGACGGCGGGGCGGAGGCTCCGGCCCTGATAGCGACCCTGTTCGCCAAGTTCGAAGGGCCGGAAGACCTGGACCTAGCCTTTGAGGGGTTCGACTACATGGCGGGCCAGTACATCGAGCCCGGGTCCGCGGTCAGGGCCGGAGACGTGCTGTCCTGCGTGGCCAGGGTGAAGTCGGTCTACAAGAAAACGGGACGCTCGGGGCCAATGGCCTTCGTGGTGAGGGAGCATACCTTCACGAACCAGCGGGGCGAGACGGTGGCCCGGGTGGGAATGTCCACCGTAAGGAGGAAGTAGGAGCAATGAGCGAACAGAGCGGAGCGGTCTATTTCGACCAGGTGGACTTAGGAGACGAGATAGGGCCCCTGGAAAAGAAGCCGACGTTGGAGCAGGTCAAGGCGTTCTGCCGGGCCTACGGGCTGGAGGAGAAGAGCCGGTTCACGGACCTGGAAACGGCGCGGAGCGAGGGTGTAGACCAGATGATAATTCCGGGGATAATGAGCATGGCGTACCTGTCGCAGCTGATAACGGACTGGGCGCCGAACATAACGCTCAAGAAGCTGGACATCATCTTCAGGGCGCCGGTGAAGCACGAGGAGCCGATCCAATGTGCGGGGGTGGTGACGGACAAAGAAGTGCGAGACGGGGAGAACTGCATAGACGTGGACGTGTATATCGAGAACTCGGAAGGGCGGAGGGCGGTCACGGGGCAGGCGCTGGTGGTGGCGCCATCCGAGTAGGAGGCGACGTGAAGAGCCGGGGCAAGGAGGAGTCATGGGCAGCGTAACGGTCAACGGTAGCAAGGTCAATTTCGAGGCGGGGGAGGGGTTCGAGGAGGGGAAGCGCAAGGGACACACGGTCCTGCTGATTCACGGGGCTACGGACAACCACAAGATCTGGCGCCACCAGATGGAGGCGCTGTCCAAAGAGCACAGTCCGGTGGCGGTGGACCTGCCGGGGCATCTGGACTCGGGGGGAGAGGGCATAGACAACGCGGGAGGGTTCCGGGCCTTCATCAAAGGGCTGGCCGAGGCCCTGGACCTGGCGCCCTTCGTGTTCGCCGGACACTCGATGGGAGGGTCGATGGCCCTGGACTTCGCGGTGCATCACGGCGACATGCTCAAGGGGGCGATCATGGTGGGGTCGAGCCCCAGTTGGGAGATAAGCGACGAAGAGATAAGCCCGTGGCGGGAAGACCCGGACAAGATAAGGCGGGAGTCGGACGAGATGTACTCGCGGCAGACGTCGGAGGACGTCAAGGCGTGGGCGGCGA
>JAAXHX010000383.1 GCA_012270635.1 Dehalococcoidia bacterium
AGGAGGACGGGGTCATCGCGGAGGTGGTGTACCCGCAGGCGGTTTTCAAGCTTTTCGCCTCTCCGGACCCGGGATACCAGCTAGCCCTGGCCCAGCTGTACAACGACTGGCACCACGAGATATTCGGGGGACACCCGGACAAGTTTGTGGTCTCGGCGCAGGTCCCGGTAATCGACATAGAGGATGGGATAAGCGAGGCCAGTCGGGCGGCAAAGCTCGGGTACAGGTCCTTCTCGCTGCCCGTGTCCATGCCCCTGGTTCCATACAACATGCCCGAATACGACCCGTTCTGGGCCGCCACGGCAGAACTGGGCGTCCCGGTGGCGTTCCACGTGTTCAGCGGGGGCCCCAAGGGCAGCGCCCCCTCCAGGGAGCCCTCCGATGCGAAGCCGGGCTCCGACCAGTTGGGGCAGGTGCTCGGGATGACCGAGGCGATGTACCCCATGGTCCAGCTGATTGCGTCCGGGGCGTGTGCAAGGCACCCCGACCTGAAGTTCGTGCTCGCCGAGGCGGGCATCGGCTGGATACCGTGGCTCCTGGTCCAGATGGACGACAACCATCACCGGCGTCACATGTGGGAGGTGCCCCAGCTGGAGATGCTGCCCAGCGAGTATTTCAAACGGCAGGGCCATTCGACGTTCTCCGACGACATAGTCGGGATCATAACCAGGGAGATTGCGGGGGTGGAATCCCTGATGTGGGGCAGCGACTACCCCCACGACGAGGGCACCTTCCCCCACTCTCGGGAAGTCATCGAGCGCATGTTCGATGGGATACCGGGAGAGGACAAGGCGAAGATAGTCGCAGGGAACGCGGCTAGGCTGTACGGGTTCCCGACGAACGGCAAATAGGCAAGCCCGGGCCCGATGTTCGGCAAGAGGCAGGGAGGCACCTGATGGCAGGCTACAAGATCATATCGGCGGACTCCCACGTGGCGGAACCTCCCGAGCTGTATACGGAGCTAGTCGCCCCGGAATATCGGCGCCGCACTCCCCACGTCGAAAAGCGCAACGGAGGGACGTACCGCGTCGTGGAGGGCCGAAAGCCTCGGAGGCTGGACCTGGCCGAGGCCCGGTTGACCGAAGAGGACCGGGAGAAGGAGTTCCGGCACGAGGCCTGGGGAGGGCGCAACCTGGAGCGCCGCGTCTCCGAGATCGAGCGGGACGGCGTCAGCGCCGAGGTCATCTACCCCGATTACACCCTGTGGGTCTTCAGCTCTCCCGATCCCAACTACCAGATGGCCGTGGCCCAACCCTACAACAACTGGGTTATCGACCATTTCAGCCCCCAAAGGGACCGATTTGCGCCCGTGGCCGTGGCCCCGGTCATAGACATTCCCAGGGCCATCGAAGAGGTGAAGAGGGTGGCGACCCTGGGGTTCAGGGTGGTGGCAATACCGGCCCTGGTCAGCAGGCTGCCCTACAACCAGCCGGAGTACGAGCCGCTATGGGAGGCCATCGAAGACTCGGGGATGGCGCTGAGCCTCCATGCCCGCGCCGTGGACTACGATCCTTTCCCGGACAACATAGGAGAGGAAGAGCAGGGCGGTTTTATCAAGTGGCTGGTCTGCGGAATGTCGCAGGTGCAGGAGCCGATAACGGACCTGATATGCTCGGGAATGCTGGAGCGACACCCCGGGATCCGGTTCGTGGTGGCGGAGTGCGGGGCGGGGTGGCTGGCCTGGCTCCTGTATGCGCTGGACGAGCAGGCAGAGAAGAAGCACATGTGGATCAGGCCGACCCTGGAAATGCCCCCAAGCGAGTATTTCAAACGGCAAGGCGGGGTCACCTTCGGGGACGACCTTCCGGCCCTGCTCAACATCTCGCTGACCGGCGCCGACTGCCTGCTCTGGGGCAGCGACTATCCCCACGACGAGGGGACATTCCCCCACTCCCAAGAGGTGATCGAGCGGACGTTCGGAGACCTCTCGGAGAGCGATAAACGGAAGATCGTGGGGGAGAACGCGGCGCGGATATACGGGTTCCGGGGGAACGGGGGCGGGTAGCTAGCTTTAGGATTCGAGCTCTTCACGCAGGCGGCGGGCGAGGGTGCGTTCTTCGCCGGGCAGGAGGGTGTCGACGCCGAACTTGAGGCTCGTGCCTTCCAGCCAGAGCCAGATGGTGGGATCGCCGTTTCTTAGGGCCTCTTCAACGGAGGCGGCGGTGCGGCCCAAGGCCTCTTCGTCCAAGGTGATCCTCATCTCCATGGAGCAGTAGCGGTCGTACCAGCCCTGCTCGATCTCGACATGGGGCAGGCCGGCGAGGGACTCGGCGACGACCTGGAAGCTCCGGTCCTGGTCGGCCAGTCGGGCGGAGTGGTCCATTTCGAGCCACTCTTTCAGCACGGCCACCGTGGCTATGACTTCCTGTCGGTCTATCTTGTAGCCCCGACCCAGGTTCCGGTTTTTCTCGGTCTCGAAGGCCATGAATCCGTTGAGGGCAGCGGCCCTGACCGCTTCCTTATTCCCGCAGAGGAAGCCCGCAGAGTTGGGCCCGCCCATGTACTTGGCGCTGAAGCAGACCAAGTCGGCGCCGCTGTTGACCAACTCCGTAATCCTTTCGAGGGGGTAGACCTGGTAGGCGGCATCCACGATGACAGCGACACCGGAGTCTTTGGCGATGGACACGACCTCCGAAAGGGGCAGAATGCCGGGCTCGCCCTCCTGGTGGGCGGCATAGACGATGCCCCCGGCGCTCGGGCCTATGGATTGGGCCAGCTGGTTGGGGGTGGTCTGAGAGTCGTCGCCTACCTCTATCATGCGGGCGCCGGATACTGTGACGCTGCGGTCGTACGAGTAGCGGGCGCATTTCTGGATGAGGAACTCGTTCTTCAGGCCGGAGGTGTCGGGGAGGCGGGAGATGAGGTCCGGGTCGCCGCCGGTCATCACGCCGGAGACGCCGAGGGTGATGGCGGCGAAGCAGCCGGGGGTCGGATATGCAGCTTCGGCGCCGAGCAGCTCGGCTATCGATTCCCCGGCCCTTTCGAGGAGCTCCGGCATCTCAACGTAGATTCGGTTGGCTTCCTCCATGGCGGCCCTCACGGTGGGACTCAAGATTGACCCGCCGAGGACGGTGGAGCTGCTGCGGGCGCATATAACGCGCTTCACCCCGAGGTCGGTGTAGACTGAGGGGGTCGACTGGTCTTCGGGCATAGGGAAGGCTCCTTGTGGGGGCTGGCGGGTCATACAGCGGTTTTATCGACGACGAGGCGGCCGTCTTTGAATACCATCCGCAGTTGGCGCAGGTTGTCGATGTTCTCAAGGGGGTCGGCCCCGACGATAATCAGGTCTGCGATCTTTCCCACCTCTACAGTGCCGAGCTTATCGTCGACGCCACAGGTCTGGGCGGACATGACGGTAGCGGCTTTGATAGCCTGCATGGGTGTGGCGCCGTCCCGGACCCATAGGGCCATCTCCAGGTGCACGGCGTCCTTGACGGGGCCCAGGTCGGAGCCCAAGGCCATCTTGACGCCGGAGTCGAGGGCCTTTCTGAACCACTTGGCGTGTTCTTCGACGGCTGCGTCAGCCCGGGCCAACATCTCGGCGGAGATCTGTTTCACCTCCAGGTACTCCCGCTCCCATTCGTTGGTCACCTGCCTGGGAGTCAGGTGGCTGATTCCCAGGGTGGGAACGTAGATAGTGCCCCTGTCCTTCATCATGTCGATGCATTCATCGTCCATGATATAGCCGTGCTCCACCGTCCAGGTGTCGTTGCGCACAGCGTCCTTCACGGCGTCGGGGTTGGCGGCGTGGGACATGACCTTCATGCCGCGCTGGTGGCAGACCTGATAGGTAGCCGTCATCTCGTCGGGCAGGAAGAAGCTGTGCCAGTGGCGGTCCCAATCGGGGCCCATGATGCCGCCGGACAGATTGAGTTTGATGTGATCGACGTCGTTTTCTATCTGCTGCCTGACAGCGAGCACGAAGTCCTCGGGGCCGTCGCACTGTCGGGAGAAGGGCCACCGGGTGCCATGGCCACCGGTGGTGGTGAGGAAATAGCCGGAGGCGAAGACCCGGGGCCCGAGATACTCGCCCGAGGCGAAGGCATCCCGCCAGGCGACGTCTATCCAGTTCTCTATGCCGCCGCTGCGGATGCCCGTTACGCCGCTTTCCGTCAGCCCTTCCATGGCGTTCTTGCCGTACTTGACGACCCGCTGGGGAATGGTCTTGGGCGGGGGATCGGGGAACATGAGGTGAACGTGGACGTCCCAGAGGCCGGGCAGCAGCCAACCGCCCTGGGCATCGATGACGGCGCCACCGTCGGCGTCGATCTTGGTGTTATTAGTCTCGATGCGGGCAATCAGGCCATCCTCGATGGCGACGCTGGCGTCGGGCTGGGCGTTATCGGACAGGGCATCGATGAGATGGCAGTTGGTGATTACGAGCCGAGACATGGGCACCTCCTTGAAGTGTGGGGGACGGGGCCATACTACCGTCCCGTTTCGCCGCTATGCAACCTGGCGCTACACCCCTGTGCAAAAAGATAGTGAGAGCGCTTGAGCGCCCTCACCTGTAGTAGTCGAGTCCCGGGAGGCGGGTTAGGAGCTTGGGCCCCGTTTTCGAGCCAGCAAGCCGGCCACGATGGGCGATAGGATTACGATGGCCAAGCCGATTATTATGGTGCCGTTGACGCCGGCCAGGGTGAAGATGGTCCCCAGCCCTCCCCCGACAACCAGGACGAAGATGCCGGCCATTATGGGTAGAAGCAAGCTTGAAGGTATGCGGTCCATGATGTCTCCTGAAATGATGCCGGCCCGGGGCTGTCGGGCCCAATTATAGCCCGGCCCCCGAGAATGTCCAGCCTCTCCCTCATCAGGAGACCTTTGCATAACTCCAGATCAAATCCCTTCTGCTATTGAGACCCCCCTCCCGCTCATACTTCCCTTCGACAGGCTCAGGATAAACTAGGGGCTCAGCACGAGCGGCCCCTGCCCCTCCAACATAGGTTGTACGAAAGTCTCATTAGGCGAGGGG
>JAAXHX010000384.1 GCA_012270635.1 Dehalococcoidia bacterium
CTCGACATCACCGGGCCGCCAAGAGCGCCAAGAGCAGAGACCCCCTCAGCCAGCCGCGAAGCTTCATCAAGTCTCGCCTCTCCCCCCCGGTCGATCCCACTGCATATGCTCCCAAGAAGAGTGCCTGCCCACATGGATAGAATGACCGTTACTACAAACAGCATTCCCTCGTGTCAGAATCGCCGCGCTTCCTGATGGACACGCCAACCCCGTCACCGTATCGGTGGATCGCAGCTAAAAGGATGAAAATGCCGCATCATAACATATCGATATCAAAGTGGATCGGGGTTCCGGGGCGCAAAGTCCTGGTGGAGGTCATCTTGCTGGCCGCGCTATTGGCGATTGGGCCTGGACTCCTCGGCAGCGATCCGGCCGAGGCCCAAAGCTCGGGCCCCGCCTTCGACCCCGCCCCCAAGTGGACCGGCGAACTCTACGCCCGCGCCTACGCCAACGCCAGCAGGACGGCCGGCGACGATACCACCGGTCTCGTCTCCAGGCTGGACCTCCTCGCGTCGGAACCGGAGGACATCTTCACGGTCGACGCCGAGACCGGCGCGTTTGCTCCGGCACCTGCCAGTTGGGGCGGGTTCAACACGGGGGGCGGCCAGGAGAACGCCAACGACGACCTGATCATGGGCCTGTTCGAGTTGGACGGCGATCTGTACGCGGTGTCCGAATGGGGCCGGGTGTACACACTGGATGCAGACGCCGACGGCTGGGATCTGCAGGGCGACTTCGGGGACTCCTTCAATGATTCCAACCCCCTCACGGGAGCTTTCTCCACCCCCGACGGCCGGCTCTACATAACGTACGGCCGCTCGTCCGGTCCCACTATCCGGGAAGTAACTGCCGCCCACGTCACGGCCGCAACGGTCTCCGACCAGTCCCTGTTGGGCGACCACATAAGCTTTGGCTCCGGGGCATCCGGTGCCGAGATTGCGGGGCTGGCCGAGCACGGCGGCTGGATCTACATGGTCTCCCGAGGCACTTTCGGCACGCCCCCGACCCTCTACTCCTTCAAGGTGCGCAACCAGGACGGCAACAACGAAGTCCGCAACCTGGTGGAGCACGGCCCCATCGAGGGGCTGCCCAC
>JAAXHX010000385.1:0-820 GCA_012270635.1 Dehalococcoidia bacterium
CATGCAGACCGCCTCGGTGGACATCGCCGATTACGGAAGGGCCGTCGCCTCCCCGGTGAAGGCATACCACCTGCGGGGCTGGTGCTACGAGGAGTTCAGGGGAAAAGGGAGGTTCGCCAACGCCGCATAGACGGCTCGAACGGAGCACAACGAGGACCGCCGAACGCGGCCTCGCATCTATCAACCAGACACCAGGGGACGTTCCCAGGAACGGGCAGCGCGGAATCGTCCCCTCGGGGGGCGTGGTGCATCCCGCTCCCGGCGTCGTCCTCTGGCAAACCAAGCAAGGAGACGCAGACATGAACCTCGGAGAGTTCATAGACCAGTACAAGGACGCGATAGCGCAGCGGGTGGTGGAGTCCTACCCACCCCTCTACCGGCCCTCGGACAACGGAGGCGAACTGCCCCGCCTGCTCCGCTCCCCCCTGGGGGCGCAGGCCGACGCCATAAAGGGCGCCGCCCTCTCCCTCGAAGCCCACCAGGGCACCAACGTCGTTGGGGAAATGGGCACAGGAAAAACTTTCATTGGCGCGGCGGCGGCGCACATGGCGGGCTTCCAGAGAGTGTTGGTCTTGTGTCCACCCCATCTCGTGCGAAAGTGGAAGCGGGAAGTAGAGGAGACGGTTCCCCTGGCACGGGCCGTCATCGTCACATCCATCACCGACCTGGAGCAGCTCAGGCTCTCCATTGGCACCGGCCCCCTCTTCGCCGTGATGTCAAGAGAACGGGCCAAGTTGTCCTATCGCTGGAAGGCAGCCGTCATCCAGCGGTGGGCCACGTCCAAGGGCAGGCTCGTGCGGGACGAGGAGACGGGGGAGCC
>JAAXHX010000385.1:866-1183 GCA_012270635.1 Dehalococcoidia bacterium
GGCAGGCCGACAACTCCGGCCCCAAGAGGTACCCGCTTGCGGACTACGTGAAGAATCACATGAGGGGGTTCTTCGACCTGCTGGTTGGGGACGAGATTCACGAGTTCAAGGGGCGAGGGTCGGCCCAGGGCATCGCCGCTGGAGTCCTCGCCGACGCCTGCGGAAAGTCCCTCACGCTAACGGGAACGCTTTCGGGCGGATATTCGAGTACGCTTTTCCACCTCCTGTACAGGTTCTCGCCGGAGATCAGGACGGAGTTCGAGCGCTCCGAGGAGGGGCGCTGGATCGAGAGGTACGGCTTCGTGGAGCACTCCATC
>JAAXHX010000386.1:0-173 GCA_012270635.1 Dehalococcoidia bacterium
GCCCTCGTCCCCGACCCCGCCTATCCCGTCTACTCCATGGGAACCCTCTTCGCCGGCGGAGAGAGCTATCCCGTGCCCCTGATGGAGGAGAACGGCTACCTCCCCGACCTGGAAGACATCCCCTCCGACATCCTGGACCGCGCCAGGGTCCTCTGGATCAACTACCCCAACAA
>JAAXHX010000386.1:250-1842 GCA_012270635.1 Dehalococcoidia bacterium
GACGTGGACTTCTACTCCCGCGTCGTAGAGTTCGCCAGGAAGCACGACATCGCCGTCTGCAACGACGCCCCCTACAGCGAGATCGGCTTCGATGGCTACAGGCCCGCCAGCTTTCTCGAAGCGGAGGGCGCCAAGGACGTGGGCATAGAATTCCACTCTTTCTCCAAGACCTACAATATGACCGGCTGGCGTGTCGCCATGGCCGTCGGCAACGCCGAGCTCATCAACGCCCTAAACACCGTCAAGTCCAACATGGACTCCGGGCTGCCCCAGGCCATCCAGTACATGGCCCTGGAGGCCCTGGACGGCCCCCAGGACTGCGTCGACGAGAACGTGGCCATATACCAGCGGCGAAGGGACAAACTGGTGTCGGGGCTGGCAAAGCTCGGGCTCCGGGTGAAGGTCCCCCAGGCCAGCTTCTACCTCTGGGCCCGCGTCCCCGAGGGCTACACCTCCGCCGAGTATTGCGCCAAGCTCATCGACGAGGTCGCAGTGGTCGTGACCCCCGGCTCGGGATACGGCCAGCAGGGCGAGGGATACATCCGCCTCTCCATGTCCCTCCCCGACGACCGCATCGACGAGGCCCTGGCCCGCATAGAGTCCCTGGCCTCTTGACTTTCCCCACTCAAGCCTATCCCCGCTCCCGTCACCCCATCTCCCGGAGGCACCCATAGGCCGCAGCACCGCCGTTTCCACCTACCCGGCCCCCGAAAAGGCCCTTCTCCTCGGGGCCGCCGTCAAGGGCGTCGATAGCCCCTGGCGGCTCCAGGACTCCCTTGAGGAGCTTGCCCTGCTCGCCAAGAGCGCCGGGGCGGAGGTGGTGGGCGTCGTCTCCCAGCAGCTCCCCCGTCCCGTGCAGACCTACCTCGGCAAGGGCAAGCTGGAAGAGGTCAAAGCCCTGAAGGGCGATCTGAACTACCGCACCGTCATCGTCGATGACGAGATCTCTCCCTCCCAGCAGCGGGCCCTGGAAAACAAGCTCCAAGTGAAGGTCATAGACCGCACCGCCCTTATCCTGGACGTCTTTGCCGACCGGGCCCGCACCCGAGAAGGGCGCCTCCAGGTCGAGCTAGCCCAGCACGAATACCTTCTTCCCCGGCTCGCGGGGCAGTGGAAGCACCTGGAGCGCCTGGGCGGCGGCATCGGCACCCGGGGGCCAGGGGAGTCGCAGCTGGAGACCGACCGCCGCCTCGTCCGCAGCAAGATCCACCGGCTCAAGCAGGAGATCGAGGACGTGCGGACTCACCGGAACCTCTACCGGGAGGACAGGCGTCGGAGCGGCCTTCCCGTCGTCGCCCTCGTTGGCTACACCAACTCCGGCAAGAGCACCCTTCTCAACACCCTCACCGGCGCCGGAGTCCTGGCCGTCGACAAGCTGTTCGCCACCCTTGACCCGGTGACCCGACGCTGGCATCTCGGATCCCTGGGCCCCGTCCTCATCACCGACACCGTCGGCTTCATCCAGAAGCTGCCCGCCATCCTGGTCGCTGCCTTCCGCGCCACCCTGGAAGAGCTCGCCGACGCCGACCTCCTCCTCCACGTTGTGGACGTCGTCCACCCCAACGCCCCCGAGCACGTCGAAGAGGTCCAGA
>JAAXHX010000387.1 GCA_012270635.1 Dehalococcoidia bacterium
GATCGGCACGATGTTCGCCGGCGGCGAGTCGCACCGGCTGCCGCTGAGCGAGGAGAACGACTGGCTGCCCGACTACTCCCTCGTCCCGGCCGACGTGCTGGCGCGATCCCGCGTCCTCTGGATCAACTACCCCAACAACCCCACCGGGGCCGTCGCCGACGTGGACTTCTACTCCCGCGTCGTAGAGTTCGCCAGGAAGCACGACATCGCCGTCTGCAACGACGCCCCCTACAGCGAGATCGGCTTCGATGGCTACAGGCCCGCCAGCTTTCTCGAAGCGGAGGGCGCCAAGGACGTGGGCATAGAGTTCCACTCCTTCTCCAAGACCTACAATATGACCGGCTGGCGTGTCGCCATGGCCGTCGGCAACGCCGAGCTCATCAACGCTCTCAACACCGTCAAGTCCAACATGGACTCCGGGCTCCCCCAGGCCATCCAGTACATGGCCCTGGAGGCCCTGGACGGCCCCCAGGACTGCGTCGACGAGAACGTGGCCATATACCAGCGGCGAAGGGACAAACTGGTGTCGGGGCTGGCAAAGCTCGGGCTCCGGGTGAAGGTCCCCCAGGCCAGCTTCTACCTCTGGGCCCGCGTCCCCGAGGGCTACACCTCTGCCGAGTATTGTGCCAAGCTCATCGACGAGGTCGCAGTGGTCGTGACCCCCGGCTCTGGATACGGCCAGCAGGGCGAGGGATACATCCGCCTCTCCATGTCCCTCCCCGACGACCGCATCGACGAGGCCCTGGCCCGCATAGAGTCCCTGGCCTCTTGACTTTCCTCATCCCCTCTCCCGGAGGTCCCCATAGGCCGCAGCATCGCCGTTTCCACCCATCCGGCCCCCGAAAAGGCCCTTCTCCTCGGGGCCGCCGTCAAGGGCGTCGATAGCCCCTGGCGGCTCCAGGACTCCCTTGAGGAGCTTGCCCTGCTCGCCAAGAGCGCCGGGGGGGAGGTGGTGGGCGTCGTCTCCCAGCAGCTCCCCCGCCGCGTGCAGACCTACCTCGGCAAGGGCAAGCTGGAGGAGGTCAAGGCCCTGAAGGGCGATCTGCACTACCGCACCGTCATCGTCGATGACGAGATCTCTCCCTCCCAGCAGCGGGCCCTGGAAAACAGGCTGCAGGTGAAAGTCATAGACCGCACCGCCCTCATCCTGGACGTCTTTGCCGACCGGGCCCGCACCCGGGAAGGCCGCCTCCAGGTCGAGCTAGCCCAGCACGAATACCTTCTTCCCCGTCTCGCGGGGCAGTGGAAGCACCTGGAGCGCCTGGGCGGCGGCATCGGCACCCGGGGCCCGGGGGAGTCCCAGCTGGAGACCGACCGCCGCCTCGT
>JAAXHX010000388.1 GCA_012270635.1 Dehalococcoidia bacterium
ACCCTAACCCGCTCGCCCGTCGTGTTCTCGATGGCTGACTCCAGGGCCGACTGAATGGTCGGCGCGTCCGGCTGCCACTGGAACCCGCGGTAGCGGGCGCCGTCGTATTCCAAGAGCAGGGCGATCCTTCTGAAATCGCCGTCCGGTGTTGCTTTGCCTTCCATCCGTGTCATCACTGCTCGGTTGTCACTCAACCAGTTCGAGCCGGGCCATGGGCGCGGCGTCCCCCAGCCGGGGCCCGAGCTTCACCAGCCGGGTGTAGCCGCCGGGCCTCTCCGAGAACCGCGGCCCCAGCTCGTCGAACACCTTGGCGACCACCTTCTTGTCGGCCACGTAGGACAGGGCCTGCCTGCGGGCGTGGAGGTCTTCCCTCTTGCCCAGGGTTATGATCTTCTCGGCGATGCCCTTGACCTCCTTGGCCTTCGCCTCCGTCGTCGACAGGTGCTCGTTGCGCAGCAGGTCGGTCACCAGGTTCCGGTATAGGGCCCGGCGGTGGTCCGACTTGCGGCCTAGCTTGCGTCCAGACTTCCGATGTCTCATCTCGGTGACCCTATTCGGTCTCTTCTTCCGTTTCCGGTTCGCTCTCCTGATCGATAGCGGGTTCTTCCTCCGCTTCTTCCGTCTCCGCCTCCCCCACCACTTCTTCCGGCACCTCGGCGGCAGGGGTTTCGACGGCCTGGGCGGCGGCCTCCGCCAATATGGCGGCTACGTCCACCCCGTTGTCCATCAGGACCTGGTACAACTCGCTCAGGGACTTCTCCCCGAAGTTCCTGATCTTGAGAAGCTCTTCTTCGCCCCTTTCCAACACCTCCCCGACGTTGCTCAGCCCCTCCTTGGAGAGGCAATTGAAGATCCTGGCCGGAAGGTGAAGGCTCTCCAGACTTGTCGAGTAGTGCTCGGGGGGTATGTTGATGTATCGGCCATCTCCGATGCCGATGGACTTGCCCAGGTTGGAAAAGAGGGAGAAGTAGTTGATCAGCGCTTCCCCGGCCTCCCGGAGGGCCTGGACGGGTCGGATCGTGCCGTCGGTCCAGGCGTCCAGGACCACCCTCTCCTTGCCGATGTAGGGGCCCGTCCTGATAGGCTCGACCTTGAAGTTCACCTTGCGGACGGGGGTGAACACGGCGTCCACCGGCAGCGCGCCTATGGGCAGCCCGTTGATGTTCGCCGCGGGCATATACCCCCGACCCCTCTCCACGTTGAACTCGACGGACAGAGTCGCCTCCTCCGAGTCCATGGTGAGCAGGTGAAGCTCTGGGTTGGCAACCTCGTACTCCGCCGCGGGGCTGATGTCCCCGGCCAGGACCTCCCGCTCACCCTCGACGTCCAGGAACAGCCGTCCCGGCTGGTCGGAGTTGGACTTCAGCCGTATGCCCTTGACGTTCAACAGGAATTCGGTGACGTCCTCCGTGACGTGGCTGATGGTCGAGTATTCGTGCTGGATCCCCTGGATTTTCACCCAGGTGATGGCCGCGCTCTCTATAGAGCTTAGGAGCACCCTTCGAATCGAGTTGCCTATGGTGGTGCCCAGCCCCCTCTCCAGGGGCTCGACGCTGAACCGGCCGTAGGTCTCCTGGTCTTCCAGTGTCTGTATTTCCGGGTTAGCGATGCCGACCAGGGCATCGCTGACCTGAAACGGTTCGCTGTATATATCCATCATTTGGACAGGTTCTCCGAAATGGAACGCTTCTACCGCGAGTAGTATTCGATGATGAGCCGGTCGTCCACCCGGGACGCCACCAGGTCCCTGGTGGGCGCCGTCAGCACCCGACCCGTCATCGCCTGGGGGTCTACGTTGAGCCAATCGGGGATAGGCTTTCCGCGTATCTCCGCTTCCATGAACTTGAAGTGTTCCGACTTACGGCCCCGCGCTGTCCACCCGACCTGATCGCTCACGTCCAGCAGGTACGAGGGGATGTTGGTGGGCTGGTCGTTGACGGAGATGTGGCCGTGCCTGACCAACTGCCGGGCCTGGTTGCGGGAGGTGGCGAACCCGAGCCTGAACACCACGTTGTCCAGCCTGCTCTCCAGGATCTTCAGGAAGTTGTCTCCCGTGACCCCCGGCTGCTCCCGGGCGTCGCTGAAGTGGCGGAACAGCTGCCTTTCCACCAGCCCGTAGGTGTGCTTAACCTTCTGTTTCTCCCTGAGCTGCAACCCTCTCTCCGAGACCCTGCGCCTACGGGTGCCTCTCTGGCCGGGCGGCCCGATCCGGCGCTCGATGGCGCATTTGGGCGTCAGGCAACGGTCGCCCTTCAGAAAGAGCTTCTCGCCCTGCCTTCTGCACAACCTGCAAACGGGACCTGTATATCGAGCCAAGGGGTCTCCTCCCTGCTAAATGCGCCTTCGCTTCGGGGGGCGGCACCCGTTGTGCGGGATTGGCGTGACGTCCCTGATGCTTACGATGTTGATGCCCGCCGCCGCCAGGGACCGGATGGCCGCTTCCCGGCCGCTCCCCGGGCCTCTGACGAAGACCTGCACTTCCCGCAGCCCCTGGTCGGCGCCCTTGCGCGCCGCCTGGTCCGCCGCCCTCTGGGCGGCGAAGGCGGTGCCCTTGCGGGAACCCTTGAACCCCATGGTCCCGGAGCTGCCCCAGGCGATCACGTTCCCGTTTGGGTCCGTGAGCGTTATCTTGGTATTGTTGAAGGTAGACTGGATGTAAGCTCGGCCCACCGGCACGAACTTCTTCTCCCTGCGTCTGGACCTTCCCTTCTGCTTCGCCATTTCTACCTCTACTTCTTGGCCCGTACCTGCCTGCGTCCGGCCACCGTCCGCCTGGCGCCCCTCTTGGTCCTGGCGTTGGTCTTCGTCCTCTGACCGCGGACGGGCAACCCGCGGCGGTGCCGGATGCCCCGGTAGGTGTTCACTTCTACGAGGCGGCGGATATTCTGTTGCACCTGGCGCCTGAGGTCTCCCTCCACCAGGTATTCCTTGTCGACGACCTCCCTGACCCGGTTGAGCTCGTCCTCCGAAAGGTCCCGGACCTTGGAGTCGACGCTGACCTGGGCCGCCGT
This sequence comes from Dehalococcoidia bacterium, assembly GCA_012270635.1. Next base: position 3,012 of record JAAXHX010000388.1, read on the forward strand.
CGCCACCTTCACGGCGGTGCTCAGCCCCACGCCGTATATCGCGGTCAGAGCAATGTCCACCCTCTTGTCGTTGGGGATATCAACGCCTGCTACTCTTGGCATAACACCCTCCGTGTTAGCTCAAATAAGCCGTCGTGAAACGGCTATCCCTGCCTCTGCTTGTGCTTCGGGACCTCGCAGATGACCCGGAGCGTCCCGTGACGCCGGACTATCTTGCATTTGTCGCAAAGCCTCTTTACCGAAGCCCTGACTTTCATCCCGCTTCCGTCTCCTACTTGAACCGATACGTGATCCGGCCCCGGCTCAGGTCGTAGGGCGAAAGCTCTACCAGCACCCGGTCCCCGAGGAGGATCCTGATGAAATGAATGCGCATCTTGCCGGAAACGTGGGCCAGCACCCGGTGCCCGTTTGCCAACTCCACCGTGAACATGCCGTTGGGCAGCGTCTCTACTATCCGCCCCTCGACTTCTATCTTCTCCTTCTGCCCGGTCCTCTCTTCTGCCATATCCTATCCCTGCAGTCCCTTCGCTATCGCTATTCGTCCAACCTGGTCATTACTATCGGCCCTTCGCTCGTGATTGCAATGCTGTGTTCGAAATGGGCCGATAGGCTACCATCCCTGGTCACCACCGTCCAGCCGTCGCTCATCAGGGAGGTGTTCCAGCCCCCCACGTTGAGCATCGGCTCTATGGCGAGGGCCATCCCCTCTCTGAGCTGGAGCCCGCGCCCCGGCTTCCCGTAGTTCGGCACTGAGGGCTCTTCGTGCATCCTGCGCCCTATCCCGTGTCCCACGTACTCCCTGACCACCGAGAAACCCTGGGCCTCGCCATAGGTCTGAACGGCGAAGGAGATGTCCCCGATGCGCGCCCCGACCACCGCCGCCTCTATGCCCCGTTCCAGCGAGGCCCTCGTCGCATCGATGAGACGCTGCGCCTCTTCGGAGATTTCCCCCGCCCCGACGGTGATCGCGGCATCTCCGTGAAAGCCGTCCACTATCGCCCCCACGTCGACGCTGACCAGGTCGCCCTCCCGGACGACTCGGTCGCCGGGTATGCCGTGCACTATCTGCTCGTTTATGGAAACGCAGACGGCGGCGGGGAACCCCCGGTATCCGAGGAACGAGGGTATCGCCCCGTGCCGCGCTATCTCGCCTCGGGCCACGGCGTCCAGGTCGGCGGTCGCAATTCCCGGCTTGATGGCCGACCGCAAGGCCTTCAATGTGTGGGCCACCACCTTGCCGGCCTGCTTCATCCGGTCTAGCTCCTGCGGGGTCTTGATCTCCATCCCCTCCTGGATCACGACCCTGGCGCCTCCCAGAAACGTCTCGTTCATCGGGAGGCCCCCTGCCCCGCCAGCGTTTTCAGCGAGTCCGCCATCTGGCGTCCCACCTGCTCTATCGGCTGCTCCCCGTCGATCTCTATGAGGGCGCCTTGCTCCTGGTAATAGGAGATCAGCGGCGCCGTCTGGTCGTTGTAGATCTGGACCCGTCGGCGGGAGGTGGCCTCGGTGTCATCGTCCCTCTGGTAGAGCTCGCCGTCGCACCGGTCGCAGACCCCCTCGCTCTTGGGCGGAGAGTTGACCAGGTGGTAGGGCGCTTGGCAGGCCCGGCAGATCCACCGACCGCTGAGCCTCCGTATCAGCTCCCCCTCCGAGACTTTGATGTATATTGCCGCGTCTATCTCCTTGCCCACGGCCCCCAGGGCCCTGTCCAGGGACTCGGCCTGGCCCAGCGTGCGGGGGAACCCGTCCAGGACGGCGCCGCGCTGGCAGTCGGGGTCGTCGAGCCTTTCCAGCACCATGCGCACCGTCAACTCGTCGGGCACCAGTTCGCCCTTGTCCATGTAGGACTTGGCCTCCAGCCCCAAGGGCGTGCCCTCTCCCAGGTTTCTGCGAAACAGGTCCCCCGAGGCCACGTGGGCCGCGCCCAGCTCCGACGCAAGGCCGACGGCCTGGG
>JAAXHX010000389.1 GCA_012270635.1 Dehalococcoidia bacterium
GCCGAGGCGTCCGCCATCCTGTTCCTGGTGGACGGCAGGGACGGCCTCACCGCCAGCGACGAAGAGCTTGCGGACCTGCTCAGGGTATCGGAAAAGCCCGTCTCGTTGATCGTCAACAAGATCGACAACAGCCGTCGGGAGGCGTCCTTGCAGGACTTCTACCGGCTCGGCATGGGGGACCCGACACCGATCAGCGCGTACCACGGCAAGGGGCTGGACAGGGTCACGAGGTGGATTGACGCCAACCTGGATGCCCCGGAGCCCGAGCCGCCGTCGGGGGTGATGAAGGTTGCTATCGTGGGCCGGCCCAACGTGGGGAAATCGATGCTTTTGAACGCCCTCTTCGGCCAGGACAGGGTCATAGTGAGCGAAACGCCGGGCACCACGAGGGACGCAATCGACACCGTCCTGGACTACGAAGGCGAGAGCGTAGTGCTCATAGACACCGCCGGGGTGAGGAGGCGGGGAAAGATCGGCCATGGGATAGAGAAATACAGCGTCCTGCGCACCATGGAGGCGATATACCGGGCGGACGTAGTCCTCCTGGTGGTGGACGCATCGGAGCTTATGACGGCCCAGGACATGCACATCTGGGGCTATGCCAAGGACGCCTACCGGGGCATGGCCTTGGTCGTAAACAAGTGGGACCTGGCCCCCGAACTGGGTCTCGGGATGGAGACCGTCCAGCCCCACATTCAAGAGAGGCTTAGAGCCGGCGAATACGTCCCGGTGCTGTATACGTCGGCGAAGGACGGGCAGGGAGTCTCCGAGCTCATGCCCGCGGCCCTGAACATATTCAGGGAGAGGGGGAAGACGGTAGCCACTTCGGCGCTGAACAGGATGCTGACCCGGGCGGTGACGGCCAGCCCCTTGCCCCGGGCCCGGGGGCGTCGACTGAAGCTCTTCTACGTGACCCAGACCGGCGCCCACCCGCCGGTCTTCACGTTCTTCGTCAACGACCCGGCGCTGGTGCACTTCTCCTATCAGAGGTTCCTGGAGAACCGCCTGCGTGATGAATTCGGGTTCGAGGGGACGCCGGTCCAGTTGAAGTTTCAGAGGAGGAGCCGCAGCGAATGAAAGTCCTCCTGATACTGTTCGGCTACCTGATGGGAGGAATCCCGACGGGCAAGATAGTCGTCAAGAAGGCGAAGGGGATCGACATTCAGAGCCGGGGCAGCGGCAACATCGGCGCGGCCAACGTCTACCGCGTGGCGGGGACTTCGGCCTCGACGATTGTCTTGTTGGCCGACACTTTCAAGGGCCTGCTTCCCGTGCTAATTGCGAAGAAGGCCACCGATTCGAGCCTGGTGCACGCCCTGGTGGGAATCGCCGTGGTAATCGGGCACATTTGGCCGGCGTTGCGCGGGTTCAAGGGGGGCAAGGGGGTGGTGACCAACCTCGGGGCGCTGCTGGCCCTGGCACCGACGCCCGGGCTGATCGCCGCCGTCACCGGCGGGTCGATGATGGCGAAGTTTCGGATATCGTCGCTGGGGTCTCTATCCGGCACCGCCGTTGGCGCGTTCTGCCTGCTTGTTGCCGTGCTGTTTGGCAAGAAGCCGACGGCATACCTGCTCCAGGCCCTCATCCCGACCGCAATCATCTTCTACGCGCACCGGGAGAACATCGATCGGCTCCTGGCCGGCGCCGAGAACAGGCTGGAGTTCGACCCAGGTGAAGAAGAGGGGTAAGACTAGGGCCGGACGAAGGTCAGGGTCAGCCAGTCGTCCGTGACGGCCCGGGACTCCGGGGAGGCGCCGTAAGCTTCGAAGGCGGATTCGACGGCGGGGCCCTGCTCATTTAGCAGTCCGCTCAGGACCGCAACCCCTCCATCGGCCAGCGAGTTCACGATATGCGGCGCCAGCCCCACAATGGGGTTCAGGGTAATGTTGGCAACAATGACGTCCCACCCGGGCCCCGGGCGCTCGGGGTCGTGCCGGAGGGCGCCCTCCTCGACGTCCACTAGGTGTCCGACGCGGTTGACCTCCACGTTTTCCCGGGCCACCTTGACGGCCACGGGGTCAACGTCCAGGGCCAGCGCTTTTGCGGCGCCCAACTTGGCCGCGGCTATGGCGAGAATCCCCGAACCCGTACCCACGTCCATCACCCTCATTCCCTTTTGCACCAGGGTGTCGAGGGCTTCCAGGCACATCCGGGTGGTGGGGTGGACCCCCGTCCCGAAGGCCATGCCAGGGTCGAGGCTGACCACGACTTCATCCTGCACGGGCCGGTAGGAGAGCCAGGTGGGGCAGACTACGACTCTCCTCCCCACGTGTTGGATAGTGAACTGCTTGCGCCAGGCTCGGGCCCAGTCCTCCTCCCGTATCAACCGACATTGCAAAGCCCCGACGGGTCTGATCAGGGCCAAAAGACGGAGGACGACCTCCATGCCCGCCCGCAGCTTTTCCTGGGACTCGTCGTTGGGGACGTAGGCCCTGACCAGGAGGCGGCTTTGCTCGGCGGGGGGACCCAGCTGCTCCACTACGACTCTATCGCAGCCGTAGCGTCGGAAGGCTTCGCAGACGGGTTCCGTGGACTCAGCGTCCACCTCTACGGACAGCTCGACTAGCTCCAATTCATTGTCCTAACAGGTTGCTGAAATACGGGGTGTAAAGAGGGGCCTGCCCTCGCCGGGAGTCTAAGGGTATCCCCCAGATATAGCTTTCCACCTAATGCCCAGGAAGGGTAACTCGAGAAAAGCTGGGAGGCCCGACTCAGCGATGCCGAGTCGGGCCTCCCGCCGGCGGGGAGCCAAAGTCCTGACTACCGGAACACTTCCTTGATCTTTGCAAATATGCCCTTGCCATTGCGGGCAGAGACACCCGGCTTTTCGAGGGTCAGGGTCAGCTTGCGGAACAGCTCCTCTTCCTCCTTGTTCAGGGAGTCGGGGGTCCTTACGTCCACGTAGACGATCTGGTCTCCCCTGCCGCCGCCCCGCAACCGGTAGGCCCCTCGGCCCCGCAGCCGCAGGGCGGTGCCCCCCTGGATGCCAGAAGGTATTTTGAGCATCACCGGGCCGTCGATGGTCGGGACTTCCACCTCGTCTCCCAGGGCGGCCTGGGCGAAGTTGACCGAGTAGTCGAGCAGCACGTCATCGCCGTCCCGGCTGAAGTAATCGTGTCTCTGTACCTTGACTGTCACATATAGGTTGCCGGCGGAACCGCCCCGGGTGCCGGCGTCGCCTTCCCTGGTCAACCTAACCTGCGTGCCGTCCTCCACCCCCGCGGGAATCTGAACGGCGATTTTTCTGTAGAGCTTGGTGCGGCCCGAGCCGCGGCACTGGCTGCAGAGCTTGGATACGATGCGGCCTTCGCCCCGGCACTGGTCGCATACGGTGACGTTGACGAACTGGCCGAACAGGTTCTGCTGCACCCGCCTGACGCTGCCGTTGCCGTTGCAGGTGGAGCACGTGACGACGTCGGCGCCCGGCTCGGCCCTTGAGCCGCGGCACGTCTTGCACACCTCGACCCTCTGCACCTCTACGTTGCGCTCGGTCCCGAAGACGGCATCTTCGAAGGAAACGGTTACCGAATGGTGTATATCGGTCCCTCGCTGGGGGCCGGTCTTGGCGCTGGCATTGGAGCCGAAGAAGGCTTCGAAGATATCGCCGAACCCGCTGAACCCGCCCATCCCCTCGAAACCCCGACCGTACCCACCTCCGGCCGTGCCTGCGTGTCCGAACCTGTCGTAGGCAGCCCGTTTGTCGGGATCGCTAAGGACCTCGTAGGCCTCATTGATCTCCTTGAACCTGGATTCGGCGTCGGGGCTCTTGTTCCTGTCGGGGTGGTAGCGAAGCGCGAGGCGACGGAACGCCTTCTTAATCTCCTCGGGGGAGGCGTTCCGCGGCACCGACAGCAGGTCGTAATAGTCTGTCTTGGTGGTCATAAGGCGCAGCTATTCACAATCAAGGATGTCTGATAATCGGGTCAAGGGACCTCGGGGGGCTCTTCCCGCTCCTCTTCCGGGCCGACCGGCTCCGGCGTCGTGCCCTGTCCCACTTTCACCATGGCGGGCCGTATGACCCGGTCGTGGAGCCTGTACCCCTTCTGGAACTCCTCCAATATCTTGCCTTCCGGGCCATCGCCGTGCATCACGGCCTCATGCAAATTGGGGTCGAAGTCTTCACCCAGGGCCTTGATTTCGGAAAGGCCCGCCGCCTCCAGGGTGGTGGTCAACTTACGTTCTATCAGGAACAGGCCCTCAACCCAGGTCATGCCGAGAATGCTGTCGGGAACCGTGGCCCGGGCCCGCTGGAAGTCATCGACCAAGCTGAGCATTGTGGCGATCAATGCGGCATTGGCGAATTTCGCCAGGTCTTGCTTCTCCTGCTCCGCCCGCTTCTTGTAGTTGGCGAGATCGGCCTGGGCCCGTTGCCAGTTGGCCAGGTTCCGGTCCGCCCGCTTCTTCTCCTGTTCCAGGGCCGAGGCCAGGTCCTCCGTTACTTCCTGGCCTTCCGACTCCTTCTCGCTGCTCTGCTCGTCCTGGGACTCCTGGGCGTTGTTAGTGGTCTCGTTCATCTTGTGGTCGGTCAGCGGGGGAAGCTCTCCTGGATGGCGTCGCTCATCAGGTGAGCTAGGTAGCTGACGGCGGGAATGTTGCGTCGGTAGGCCATGCGCTTGGGCCCGAATATCCCGATGACTCCCTTGACGCGGTCCGAGACGCCGTATTCGGAGACGATGAGGCTGAAGTGGCGCATCGTCGACACCCTGACCTCGCCGCCGATGGCGACCCGTATCCCGGGTCCGGAATAGACCTGCTCCATTATGTTCTTGAGTCGGCCCTTCTCCTCCAGGATATCCATCATGTCGCGCAGGATTTCCGCTTCGGCCAGTTCCGGCTGCTCGAAGACCTGCCGCAGGCCCTCGAAGAGGGGGTCTTCCAGGTCCCGCTGCTCCTCTTCTTTCATGAGCTCCTTCACCAGCCGGGCCACGTCCTCCTCCAGGGGCGAAAGATCGAGCCCCGCGTCATCGATGTCCGAAGGAGCTACACCCTCGAAGAGATGGTTAAGCTTGTTGCTGACGCGCGTCAATTCGTTTGGGGGTACGCTTTTCTTCAAGGAGATCATCTGGCGCAGGACCTTGGCGCCCCAGAGGACCACCAGGGTCATCACCATGAGGTCGTGGACGGGTACGAGCTCTATGCGCTTCAGCTGGACCCGGGCGGGCTTGGGGGCAGTGGTTACGGCGAGGCTCCCGGTGAGCCCGGAAAGGGCCTCGGCCGCCGACCTTGCCCAGCCCTCCTGGTCCATGGCGAGATGCACGAGGCGTTGCCGTATGCGACCCTTCTCCGCAGGCCCGAGGGTTGGGTCGGCCAGGAACTGCCGGACGTAGGTGCGGTATCCCAGGTCGGTGGGGAGGCCCCCGGCGGAAGTGTGGGGTCGGGTTATGTATCCATCCTGTTCGAGCGCGGCCATTTCCGAGCGGACGGTAGCCGGGCTGAGGGTCATTCCCCACTTTTCGGCGATGTGCTGGGAGCCGACGGGGGTGACGGTGTCGATGTGCCCCTCAACGATGGCGTTGAGCACGGACTCTCTTCTTGCGGTTAACAAAAAGGCCTCCTTCCAAGAGGTGGGCCATCCGCCTGGATACAGGTGTGGCACCCCGAGATTTGGAGTGCCAGATACCCCGAATTTATCAGCACGGGTTGAATGTGTCAAGTTGGACGGGAGTGTTGCGCGTGCCGAGGGTCTTTCCTATACTTCAACGAGAAGGCAGGGAGAAAGTTGGACATTACCTGGTTCGGTAGAAGGTGCTTTTCGATCAGGTCCCGCGACCTGGGGGTCGTGACGGACCCGTACGACCAGGTGCTGGACAAGGTGGTCAAGGCCCCGTTCGTCAAGGCGGTGACCTGGAGTGGGCCGCGCACCGGCCCACCCTCCCTATTCGCCCCCGAAACCCAATTAGACTCCCCGAACGGGCAGACCTGGAAGGAGATCAAGGGTCCGGGGGAATACGAGATCGCCGAGGTGCTGATCACGGGGGTCGGGACTGTGTACCGGAACGCACCTGGCGAGGACGGCGTCGAGTCCCAGGGTAGGAATACCGTCTACGCTATAGAGGTTGAGGGGATTGTGGTGTGTCACCTGGGAGACCTGCAGAGACCGCTGGAGTCGGGGCAGGTGGAGCGGCTGGGTGACGTGGGAGTGCTGGTAATGCCCATCGGGACGATGGAGGGGGTCAAGGCCTCGGTGGAAACGGCGAGGTTGCTGGAGCCGAGAATCGTGGTGCCCATGGACTACCCGGGGCCCGGTTCATCGGATACGGAGGCCCTGGCCCGGTTCGTGAAGGAGATGGGAGTGCCAGCGCCGGAAGGCCAAAGACGGCTCCACGTCACCGCTTCGGGCATGCCGGACCAGACGGAAGTGGCGTTGCTGGAGAGCTCGGGGTAGACGGGCAGCGTCACCCCCGACGTCCTCAGAGACCGGGGATCACCTGCTCGGCCAGCAACTCCGCCTGGCCCCTTGGATCAAAGGCCGGGGCCAGCAGGACCAGGTCTATCCCTTCGGCCATCACCTCCCTTAGTCCCTCCGACACCTCCACCCTGTCCCCGTACACAGCGACCTTGGAGGCGAGAGTCGGGTCTCCGTAGATGAACCCCATCATCTCCTCCAGCCTCCTCAGCGCCCTGGGCTTGTCCGGGTCTAGGGCCACGTACACGCGTTTCGACAGGGGAAACCGGTCCTGCCCCTTGCCCTCCTCTTCCATCATTTCCCTCAATATGCGGACGTGTTCTCGGAATTCCTCCGTGGACGTTGCCCCCGAACCCATCCACCCGTCTCCCGATTTCACCGACCTGCGAAGGGCCGGAAGGGCTCGGGCCCCGAACCAGACGGGCGGGTGGGGTCTCTGGGCGGGTCTCGGGCTGATGGACACTCCCTCCATCTCCCAGAACTTTCCCCTGAACGTCACGTCGTCCGACGTCCAAAGCTGCTTCATCAGCGCAAGCCCTTCAACGAACCGGGAAAGGCGGTCTTCCGGTCTCAGGCCAAAGGCCGGGTAGTGCTCTCGGTGCACGCCCACGGTCACGCCTAGGATGAACCTGCCGTTGGAAAGCTGGTCCAGGCTGGCGACGGCCTTGGCGAGGAAGATGGGGTTCCAGAAGGCCGAGGTCAGCGCGGAAACCCCCAACTTCACCCTGGCGGTCAATGCCGCGGCATAGGAAAGCAAGGGGAACGGCTCCAGGTTGGGCGCCCGGCCAAACACCCCTTCTCCCACCCACGCGCTGTCATAGCCCAATCCCTCCACCCGGGCCAGGAAGTCAGCTATGTATCGGGTATCGACGACGCCGTCGGGAAACTTCTGAGGGATGGCGATGCCGAACTTGGTCTCTCTTTTGGTAGTCATTCGTCTTTTTGAAGCCCCCTCAGTCTCTCCGTCTCTTCTAAGTCCAAGGTCAGGGTCTCGGGGTGAATTGCGACCTTGTAAGTTTCCCTGGCAGCCTCTATCGAAACGTAATCGTCCAATACGTCCTTCAGTACGGCGTCGGCGTCTCGCTCCTCGGGCGGGCCGTACCCACCCGACCCCGACAGCGTGCTGCTCACCACATCATTGACATTAAGGCGGTACGTTCCCTTGGAGTGAAGGGTCTCTTCGGAGGGGGCGCCGGGGTTGCGCAGGGTGCGGCCTACGGGCCCTCCCCTTCCGCCGAGCAGGCCCTGGGGACGGGTTGCCTGCCGATCGGTCAGGTTGGAGAATACCACGTCGTCGGTCAGGACGCGCACGTCCTTACGCATCGCTGCCCCGCCGCGGTATCGGCCCGGCCCCCCGCTGTCGGTCACGAACTGGAGCCGGTCTATCATTACCGGGTAGCTGGCCTCGACCACCTCCACGGGGATGTTCTCCAGGTTGAAGGCGGAGCATAGGCCGTCGGCGCCGTCCTTGGTGGGCCGCGCCCCGACCCCACCGATGACCATCTCGTAGTACACGAAGGGCTTCCCGGAGCCGGGGTGTATGCCCCCGTAGTTGGGGTTCGCCCAGTGGGAGCTGTTGGCAATGACTCTATCCGCCGCCGCCCTGGACATCGCCAGCAAAATGGTATCCACGATGCGCTGCTGCATGATGGCCCGGGGCCCGACCGCCGCCGGGGGCCGGGGGTTGAACAGGCTCCCCTCGGGAGCTAGCACCTCTATGGGCCGGATGCACCCCTCGTTTTGGGGGACCCGGTCCTGGACCGTCAGCGCCTTGAGGGTGAAATAGGAATAGGCCCGGGTGTAGTTGAAGGTCGAGTTCAGCCCAGATGGAGTCTGGGGGCTGCTGCCGGTGAAGTCTACGGTGAATCC
>JAAXHX010000390.1:0-1122 GCA_012270635.1 Dehalococcoidia bacterium
GCGCATCGGCCCCAACCTCGTGGTCACGGGTCACCCCGACGCCACCGGACGGATGCCTTTGCCCGAAGACGAGGCGACGACTGAACTACAGACGTTGCTGTTCGGAGAGGCGACGCAGGCTCCGGCTCACGGCGACGAGATGGTGGTCGAGGTCAAGACCNNCCGGCGTCGGTGGCCCAGGCAGCCTTTTACACGCTGGGCGTCTTCGGCGAGATGCGAGACGCCGTGATCGCCACCATGGACACGGGCAACAGAACGTGGGACTACGAACTGATACCCGCCGACCCGCTGGAACGGGCCTTGCAGGACGCCTGCCAGTGGCTGGGCGAGCTTGCGGCGCACCAGGTCCAGAACGGGGCCGACCCCGACGCGTTGCCCAACCGGGACTTTTCCGCCGCAAGCTGGCAGTGCCGAAGCTGTCCCTTCCTGGACGTCTGCCTGCCGGGCGCGGCTGAGATCGAGACTGAGCAAGAGATTGAGGAAAGGGAGGTGAGCGACGAAGAAGCGAGAGACGCGGTGGCGGCCTACACGGATGCTCAGGACGCAATCAGAGAGCCGGAGAAGGCCAAGCGCAATGCCCTGGACACCCTGAAGGCGTGGATGCGCCGGAAGGGTGACGCGAAGCAGACCGTGAACGGGAAGACGGTCAACCTCGTGCGAACCACAAGGTACTCGACGAACTACAAGAGGCTCAACGAACTGCTCGATCCTGAAACCAGGGCGGGGATCGTCACCGAGAGAGAGTCGGAGTACGTGCGGGTCAGCTAGGACGCTCCCTGGCGGGAGCGCACACGGGACCTGCTTCCCCCTATCGGGACAGCCCCGCCGAGTCCGAAACAACTCAGCATGAAAGGAGACTCCATGCCTGACACAACGGGAATCGACACGACCGCCGCGATGTGGCGGGACAACCACGACGGCGTCCGCGGGCACAAGCTGATGTCGAAGGAGCTTGGGGACACCATCCCCGCTCTCTACGCCCACGAGAACGTCCCCGACTACGACTCCGTTCTCGCTCCGGCCAAACTGTTCTCCCCCTACAGCAACTGGACGTGGTTCATCACCGAGTGGGACGCCGAGACCGGCGCCTGCTTCGGCCTCGTCGAAGGGTTCGAGACGGAG
>JAAXHX010000390.1:1197-2619 GCA_012270635.1 Dehalococcoidia bacterium
GACCTGTACTGGACGCCGAAGACCATCGGCGAGATCAGGAGAGGGTCGCGCTAAAGCGACTTCAGCTAGACGCTCCCTTGAGGGAGCGCTTGGACGAGGTCGTCTTCCCTCCTAAAGGGTGGACGGCCTCGCCTTGGTTCAAACGGGCGCGGGGAGTCCGCGCCACACCATCCATGAGGAGGAAATCGAAATGGCACGCACAATCAACAAGGTCGAGCTTCTGGGACGGGTCGGAACCGACCCCGAGATGCGCTACACGCCGAACGGCACCGCCGTCGCGCAACTCCGGCTGGCAACGGACCGCCGCCGCTCCAACGGTGACACCGAGGCCGATTGGCACACGGTCATCTGCTGGAGCAAAACCGCCGAGGCCGTGAACAACTACGTCGCCAAGGGCAACCGCATCTACGTCGCGGGCCGCCTGGTGCAGAGCGCCTGGCAGAACGAGGCCGGCGAGCGCCGCAGCCGCACCGAGGTCCACGCCTCCGAGGTGGTGTTCCTCGACTCCAACCACAACGGCAACGGAGCGGGCGACGACGGCGAGGAGGACTCGCCCTTCTAGCCCGCTCAGCCCACAACCGCACACCGACGCCCGCATCCCAGCGGGCGCAACGGCACGGGGCCGCGTCCCTTCCACCCAGAAGGGAGCGGTCCCGCTCTTTGTCCGAACCGATACGCAAGGAGGCCGAAATGCCCAGGAAGAAGAAGACCAAGCAGGCCGAGACCCTTGAGGTCCACCCCGACGTCGCCCCCGCACCCAACCCGGAGGGGCAGGCGCTGCTGGACGCCCTGCGGAGCAACCTGCACCTGCTGGGCGAGATCGCCATGCGCTACGAAGTCGAGACCCAGCCGGAGCGGTCGGGGGCAGACCTGCCCTCCATCAACACCCCTCACGACGTGTACGACCTGCTGGGGCCGGAGATGGCAGCCCTGGCCNNAGGAGCAGCTCCGGGTGCTGCTCCTCAACACCAGGAGCCAGGTGGTAGGCCAGAGAGTCGTCTATCAGGGGAATGTGAACTCCTCAATGATCCGCGCCGCCGAGGTGCTGCGCCCCGCCGTCCTCGAAGCCGTGCCCAGCATCGTCATTTCGCACAACCACCCCTCGAATGACCCCACGCCCAGCCCGGAGGACGTGGCCGTGACCAAGAACCTCGTGAAGGCGGCCAAGCTGCTGGACATCGAGCTTCTCGATCACGTGGTCATCGGGGGTAAGCGGTTCGTCAGCCTCAAGGAGCGGGGGCTCATGTCCTGACAGCGCGAGATCGTCAGGCCCACCACGGGGGAGACACACTCCCCCGCGCATCGCCAATCAACCCTCACGACAAGGAGACTCGACATGCTCGCTACCCACACCATAGACCCCGAGAATCTCTACACCATCAGCGCCGGGGGCTTTTCGGCCACCGCCGACGCCTTCGCCCG
>JAAXHX010000391.1 GCA_012270635.1 Dehalococcoidia bacterium
ATTGCTATCAGGTCGGCCTTCTTTCCCGGCTCCAGCGCGCCGACGTCGTTGAACATCGTAGCCTGGGCCCCGCCCTGCGTGGCCATGCTCATTATCTTGTCGGCGGTCAGGGTGGGGGAGTTCACCCCCGGGACCCGATGTAGACGGTGGGCCAGCCGCATCTCCTGCAGCATGTCCTCGTCTTCGTTAAGGGAGGTGCTGTCCGTGCCGAGGGCCAGGTTGAGACCCCGGGCCGCCAGCTCCGCGACGGGCGCGATGCCCGTCCTCAACCTCAGGTTCGAGCTCGGGTTGGTGCAGACGTGGACGCCCCGCTCTTTGACCAAGTCCATATCCTCCCCGGTCAACCAGACCGCGTGCGCGAGGGACACGTCGGGACCGAGGAATCCGAGGTCGTCCAGGTGCGCCAGCGCAGTCTTGCCATAGATCTTCAGGGCGATGAGCTTTTCGTAGACGCTCTCCACCAGGTGGATATGCAGCCCCGTACCTAGGCCGGTGGCCGTGGCCCGCATCCTCTCCAGCAGGGCGTCGGAGCACCAGTGGGCGTTGGCCGGCGACAGCATGACCCGCACGAAATTGCCGTCGTGATGCCTGGCGTGGAGGGACTCGGAGAGGCTTATGTAATCGTCGTCATTGATGTATTCGTCGTCCAGCACCTTCCTGGCCCGCGCCGCGAGGTCGGAGGGCAGGCGATTCAAGAACACCGACTCGTCCTCGGCAACAATCCGGTACTGGCTCTCCACGTACACCGAGAAGTTCACCCTCATCCCCGCGTCGGCGAAGGCAGTGAGGGCTTTTTCACAGTCCTCCGGGGTGTCCGCCGCCGCCCCGGGACTCAGGTTGAACATCACCGTCGTCACGCCCGACCGCATCATCTTCATGCACGCGTACAAGGTGTCCAGGTACACGTCCACGGACTTGCGGCCCCACGAATCGGCCATCCAGTACTCCAGGTGATCGTCCAGGCTGCCCTTCATCAGGGGCGTAATCCCCTTGCCGTGATGGTGCGCATTCACCAGGCCCGGCATGACCAGGAAATCATCCCCACCGAGGACCGGCACGTCCGGGCGCTTTCGCCTGACCTCCCGAAAGAGGCCCGCCTCTTCTATTACCCCATCCCGCTGGTATACCGCGCCGTCTTCCAGCACCCGGGTATCGTCACCCGAGGCCTGGGTAATAAGATATCTCCCGTGGACTATGGATTCAGCCATGTTCCCGCTCCCGATCCTTCTGCCAAAGCTAGACTGGGGACAGAATATCACGCCACGGATACGTACGGGATCAGGGCCCCGGGGACAAGTTCGTCTCACCGGACACTTGAAGGCAGCGGATAGAGGATGTGCCCGTACGAATAAGCCGCATATCGACTTGTTCCTTCTTGACGTGGAGATGCTATAATCCCTTTCTAAGAAACTCGCAGGTTAAAAACTCACCCGGCTTAGCCCTCCGGCAAGGAGGCGTGCCCGACGTCCTAGCCTCGGACGTTGCAAAGCCATATATGGAGACGGGATCAATGGATGCCAACGGTCAGGAAGGCGGAGCGACCACTTGGACGGTTGCCGACACTAAGAATCTGACAATACAGGGGGAGAAGAAGTCCGGC
>JAAXHX010000392.1 GCA_012270635.1 Dehalococcoidia bacterium
GTCATCGTGATCGGCACTGTTAACTCGGTAGCAGGCACGGGCAATTTGAGATCCTACAACGAGGCCGACAACATCCGCATTGAAGAATGGCTTGACACGCTGGAAGCGGAGACAGGCGAGAGGCCCGAGGTCTACCCACCCTACACCGACTTCCTGGTCGACATAGAGAAGATCATCTTAAACAACGGGTTGCTAACAACCGAGGAGCCTCTGGTGCTGCGAATGCTTGGTAGGTCGGCAAACTCAAAGCGCTCAACGCCTTCTCTCTTACGGCTACTCCAAGATGGCGACAGGCGTCTCTTCACACTGAACCGCAATCCCGATGGAACCTATGGCCTCTACGGGTGGTGGAGCCATTTTGTTATCGACGGCAAAAGAGTAACGTTCTCCGATGACCTGCGGACTCCGATTCACTTCACAGACAAGGCGAGCCCTGCGGAATTCATTAGTGCATTGGAGCTTGCGGTCGCTGAGCGGAGCGAGAGCGGGTCATAGATCAGGCGGTCCGTGGCGCATGAGCTAAGTCGTTAGCCGTGCCGGTAGCGCTTAGCCGGAAGGAGTGTCCATCATGGCATCAGGTATAGTTGTCGACTCAGACAGCCACATCATGGAACCTGCCGACACCTGGAAGGAGTACATGGACCCCGAGTTCAGGGACCGTGCCCTCCGTATCAACGTAGATGAGTTCGGCCTGGAGTACCTGGACATCGATGGCAAGGTCAGCATTGGGTATAACGGCGGCACCCTGGGCAGGATCGCCGGCATTGATCAGACCCGAGAGTGGATGATGGAGCATCCCACCCTACCGTACGATGAGATCAAGAACATCGCCCCGGGCTCCGTCGACCCCCACGCCAGGGTCAAGCACCTGGACAAGGAAGGCGTCGACAAGACTTTCCTGTTCCCAACCCTCGGCCTGGGTTGGGAAGCCGAGTGCGAAGACCCCGCCCTCTCGGCGGCC
The DNA here is from genome assembly GCA_012270635.1 of Dehalococcoidia bacterium. The sequence goes on from JAAXHX010000392.1 coordinate 962, forward strand.
TATTGTCGGGCCTACAACCGCTGGCTCGTCGACTTCTGCAAGCCACACCCCGACCGCCTTTTTCCCATCGCCCACATAACCGTCCGGGACGTGAGCGAAGGGGTAAAGGAGCTGGAGAGGGCCGCGAAGGACGGCATGAGGGGCGCCTTCATCTGCCCCGCCCCCATGAACGGCATCCGCTATAGCCACGAGTATTACGACCCCTTCTGGGCCACCGCCCAGGACCTCGATATGCCCATAACCTTCCACGTTGTCCTGAACCCCGACTATCCGGGCCGAAACTCTTACCCAGAAGACGAGAGCGGCCTGGGGCCCGTGTTCTTCAACAACGTGATGACCTTCCCGGACCCCCTCATCAGCTTCACCTGTATGATGGGCGACGGCACTTTTGAAAAGTTCCCCCGGCTCAAGCTGTCTATGGTCGAAATCGGGTGCACCTGGGTGCTGCACTGGCTCGACATGATGGACTTTAAGACCGGACGCTTCAGCTTCGACATGCCCTTGACCATGGCCCCTAGCGACTATTTCAGGCGACAGGTCTGGGTCAGCGCTGAACCTATCGAGAAGGGTCTCGGGATGGTGGCCCAAATGGTAGGAACTGACCGCTTCACCTGGGGCTCCGACTGGCCCCACCCCGAGGGCCACACTGACCCGCTCAATAAAGTCAAGGCCAACATCGCCTCCCTTCCGGAGGCCGACCAGAACAAGATATTGGGCGAAAATGCCCTCGCTATGTACGGCCTGTCCGTACCGGCCCCCGCTGTCGGTTAGCCAAAAGGAGGATCTGCCATGGCGCCAGGAACAGTCGTAGACTCGGATAGCCACATCCTCGAACCCGCCAACATGTGGCGGGACTATATCGATCCCGCCTACCGCTCCCGCGCCATGTGCATCAATGTCGACGGCCAGGGTCTCGAATACCTGGACATCGACGGCAAGATGAGCAGCGGTTACAGCGGCGGCGCCCTCGGCCGCATCGCCGCCATCGAAAAGGACCGGGACTGGATTGAGGAGCATTCCCTCCTCCCCTACGCCGACGCCGCAACCCTCGCCCCCGGCGCTGCATACCCCGACGAGAGGATAAAACACCTGGCCGAGGAGGGCGTCGACAAGACCTTCCTCTTCCCCAGCCTGGGCCTCGGGTGGGAAGCCGAGTGCGAAGACGCCGAAATCTCCGACGCCTACTGCCGGGCCTACAACCGATGGCTCGTCGATTTCTGCAAGGGCCACCCTGACCAGCTCTACCCCGTGGCCCATGTCTCCATCAGGGAAGTAGAGCTTGGGGTAGCGGAGCTTTATCGGGCCGCTAGGGACGGAATGAAGGGCGCATTCATCTGCCCGGCGCCCGTGAATGGCATCAAGTACGGAGACTCCTACTACGATCCCTTCTGGGCCGCCGCCCAAGACCTGGACTTGCCTATCACCCTGCACGTCATCTTCAACCCCAACTACATCGGCAAGCACCTCTACCCCGACTACCCGGGCCTCGGGCCCGACTTCTTCGTCGAGTCCATGGTCTTCGGTGACCCCTTCCTCTCATTCACCAACATGATGACCGAGGGCGTCTTCGAGAAATTCCCCAAACTCCGCATCTCCATGGTCGAGATCGGCTCCACCTGGATCGCCCACTGGCTCGACTTCCTGGACTTCAAGTTCTCCCGCTTCGGCTTCGACACCATCCTCACCATGAAGCCCAGCGAATATTTCCGGCGTCAGTGCTGGATCAGCGCCGAGCCCATCGAGAAGAGCCTGGGCGCCGTCGCCCAGATCGTCGGCACCGACCGCTTCCTCTGGGGCTCCGACTGGCCCCACCCCG
>JAAXHX010000393.1 GCA_012270635.1 Dehalococcoidia bacterium
GCGCCCGACGTTGCGAAGGCCTGGCCCGACCTCGGCCTGATGGTGAAATAGATGGGAAGTCCGAGCCCCGACATTCCACGCCAGAAGTCGCGCATGGCGCCTTCGTTCCATCCCACCTCGCGGCCCCCTTCCCAATAGGTCCGGGTGAAGAACTGGAAGCCGCATACGCCCCCGGCATTAAGCCAGCGCTCGACCTCTCGGAGGGCGGCGGACGGGTCGGAGGGGATGTCGGCTTCCGGTAGGTTTATCAGGCTCTTGAGGCGGTCGGGGAACCGGGCGGTGGCCTCCGAGTGGAGCCTGTTGTTGCGGCCCAGGTGAGAGGCGTTGTGCAGGATGGCGACGTCGACGCCGGCGTAGTCCATCTCGGCGATGAGGCGCTCGGCGGGCATTTCGAGGTTGTTGAGCATGGGGGGAAGGTACTGCTTGGTGTAGGTCTCGCCCCGATAGGCCCAGGTGAGACGGTCCTTGTCCCGCCCCCAGGCGACCTGGTGGAGGGCGCCGGAGTCGGGGTCGGCGAGGACGGAGTTGTCGGCGGGGGCGCGATCTCGCACACGCCAGACGGGCTGGTGATGGCCGGAGAGCTCCTGCTGAACGGCGCGCATTTTCTGATCAGGGGTCGGGTATCCGGCGGGGGAGTCCATGGGCTCGAAAATGTAGGCGTGTCCATCTATCAGCATGGCTGGTCTTCTCTTTCTTGCACTCTTGCAGGACTCTTTGGGCGTTGGACCACGGGGCGGATTAACATATCGTGTAATTATAAATCCCTGCCCTTGGATTTTTCTCGCCGGAGGCGGATGTTCGGGCAGTGCGGGCGGCCCCGCCCCGCTCATACTTGGACAGGCTCAGGACGAGCGGCCCCGCCCTGCTCATACTTCGACAGGCTTAGGACGAGCGGCCCCACCCCGCTCATACTTCGACAGGCTCAGCACGAGCGGCCCCCGCCCCGATGGGATAGGTTCCGGCTCGGGGGCCGGAATGACGGTCATGCAGGGGATGTCTTCATTATGGGGCCGCGTTGCCGGTCGATTCACGGCGCCATTATACTTGACCGGCATCCCCATTCAGGATACCGGAACGTTGTGAGCGGACTGCTTGACGGAATACGGGTACTGGAAGTCGCCAATTGGCTGGCGGCGCCCGCCGCGGCGGCCCTGCTCGCGGACTTGGGGGCGGACGTCATAAAGGTGGAGCCTCACAGGGGAGACCCGTGGCGCGGGCTCCGGTGGTCGGGGGATGAGGCCAACTACTCTTTCGAGCAGGACAACCGAGGCAAGCGGGGCATGGCCCTGGACCTGGGGCATCCCAAGGCCAAGGAGATAGTGCATCGGATAGCGGGCAACGTGGACGTATTCGTCACCAACCTGCTCCCGAGACGCCGCCGCAGGTTCGGGTTGACCTACGACGACCTCAAGCCCCTCAACTCCCGCCTTATCTACCTGTCGTTCACGGGATATGGAGAGCGGGGGCCGAAGAATGACATGCTGGGGATGGACTTCGGGGCGTTCTGGGCGAGGTCGGGGATCATGGGCCTGATGGGCTGGCCCGGTGAGCCTCCGATCCTCCAGCGGGGCGGCATGGGGGACCACACGACCTCCCTGGGCCTGCTGGCCGGAGTGCTGGGCGCTCTGTACCACCGGGAGAGGTCGGGGGAGGGGCAGGAGGTGTCTTCGTCGCTGTTCGGCACGGCCCTTTGGGTGATCGGCACGGACCTACAGAGGACGCTGGTGACGGGACGAGGGTCGGAGCGCAGGCCCTACCGCCACGAGAACAAGAGCCCGATAACCAACTGGTACCTGACCAAAGACGATAAATGGCTGATCCTGGAAAATCCCAATCCCGTTCCCTACTGGCGTCGCACGTGTCGGGCGCTGGGACTTTCGGAGCTGGAGGATGTTCCCGAGTATTCGACGGTGGAGGGGCTGCAGGAGCATTGCGTGGAGCTCAATGCGCTGTTCGACAAGATATTTGCGACGAAGACCCGGGAGGAATGGGGCGCCCTTCTGGACGAGCAGCAGGTGATCTGGGCCCCGATTCAAGACCTGACGGAGGTGGCGGAGGACCCACAGGCGTCGGCGATTGGGGCGCTGGCCTCGCTGAAACACCCAGAATACGGAGACTACAGGACGATCAACCTGCCGGTGAAGTTCAGCGCGTCGGAGGACGGGGCGCGGGGGCCGGCGCCCGAGACGGGGCAGCACACGGAGGAGGCGCTGCTGGAGTATGGGTACTCCTGGGGGGAGATCGAGGGGTTGAGGGACGAGGGGGTTATTCCGTAGGTCCTCGCGCGTGGGGGGCGCTTGGCAGGCACGGGCCCCGCCCCCGCTCATACTTCGACAGGCTCAGCACGAGCGGCCCCGCCCCCCACGCGTGCGCGACCCGTCACGGGTGGACTCGCATCGGTCCTTGCGCTGCCTTTTGGGAATGGATTCTCGGGTCAAGCCCGAGAATGACGGGATGGGGGGATGCTGTGGTGGGCTGGCGGGGGTGGTTAGAGGAGGGCGGAGGCTTCGCCGACGATGACCTTTTTGCCGTCCTGGTTTTCGGCCCAGATGTTGAGGCGGACCGTGTTTCGGGGGGAGGACTCTTCTAGATCGACTACCTCTGCGTGGTAGGTGAGGGTGTCACCGTACCAGACGGGGGCGATGAACTTGGTGGTGAGGGCGCCGCCCTCGATCCAGCCCCCGGGGTCGGGGAGCCAGCGGGTGATGAGGACGGAGAAGAGGGCCTCGGTGAGGACACCCTGGGCAATCGGGTCTCGGTACATGGTGCGGGAGGCGGCTTCGCGGTCGGCGTGGAAGCTGGCTTTCCAATCGCTGCGGGCGCCTATTCTCTCGAAGAGGTCTTCGTAGGCGATCACCATCTCCTCGGTGATGGTGCGAGTGAGGGTGGGGAGGGCGTCGCCTTTTCTAATGGTCGGCGATTCGGCTTGGGTCACGGGGGTTCTCCTCGGGGCTAGGGGGCCGGGCGGACGGTGGCCTCGCTGGGCCAGACGCTGGCGTGATACTTTTCGGCGACGAGGTCGCCGTCCTGGTTGCGGCTCTCGATCCGGAAGGCGAGATACTGGTGGTCTCGTTTCACCCACTTGTCGACGATCTTCATATTGCTGGTGATGGTGTCGCCGGGGTATACGGGGGCGATGAACTTGAAGCCGGAACGGGAGTGGAAGGACTCTCCGGGTCTGCGGTAGCCCGCGCCGTCGAGGATGGCGATGAAGTGGGCATAGCAGTTCATTAGGATGGGGATGGCGACGATTTCCCGGTAGCCCGCGCTTTTGGCCGCGTTCGGGTCCCGGAAGAGAGGTAGGTCTTCGGACAGGAGGTCGGCCAGCCGGTCGACGAGGTCTCGGGTGACGTGGAAGGTGTAGGGAGCGAACTCAAAGCCGACCTGGGCGTCTTCGTAGGTGAGCTCGGTTATGGGGTTGGGTTGGTCCATGTCGGGGCTATTGTACAACTGTCGGTGGGTTGGGTGTCACCCATCTTTCTGGACGAGTCCACGTTCACACTTCGACAGGCTCAACACGGGTGGCCCTGGATTCCCGATCGGTGTCGGGAATGACGGGGCGAGGGGGGATGGATTCCGGCTCGG
>JAAXHX010000394.1 GCA_012270635.1 Dehalococcoidia bacterium
CGGGACTCGCTCCCGCTTCATCCCCACACCACTCTCACCACCGAGGAGGACCTATGCCCCATGCACGACGGGCTTTGCCCGCTTACGGGTTCCCATTGGCAACCCGCATCGGTCATCCACTACTGGAACAACAACGCACAAGGAGAAAAACCATGACTAACGGCAACAACAACGGACACCACGGCAACGGCGTCGTTCACACCAACGGGCACAAGCCAGACGCCGCAATCGTCACCGAGCAGGAGCTGCTCTGGGACGGGCTCTCGCCCGCCGTCACCAACGCCCTCTCCCAGCCTCTCGACCCCGGGCTGGTCTCCCAGCGCAAGGGGCGCGGCGGCAGGGTCTTCAACTACCTCGAAGGCCACGTCGTCATCGACCAGGCGAACAGAATCTTCGGCTTTGGCTCGTGGGGCTACGAGTTGGTCGGAGACGTGACCCTGCGCCGCATCGAGACAGTCGATGGGAAGACGGGCGAGGTCAGCGTCTCCCTCGCTTACAGCGCCCCCGTCCGGGTCACGGTGGCAGGCGCGCTGCCCCGCACCGATGTCGGCTTCCACTCCGTCACTGACGAGACGCAGGACGGGCACGACACGGCGCTTAAAGGCGCGGTGACGGACGGGATGAAGCGGGCGTTCAGGACGTTCGGGGCAAGGTTCGGCAATGACCTATACGGAGACCAGAAGCAGGTGAGCAGCTCGCCTAGTCCGGAGCGGGCACCCGTGCAGGCTCCGGTAAACGGCAAGCCTGCCCAGACTCAGCCCAGAGACCCCGTTCAACAGGCTCAGGTCAGGCGCAACGACACCCAGGCCGAGACGCTGCGCAAGCGGCTCATCGAGATCGCCACTGAGCAGGGCTTCGACGTGGACGGGCTTCAGGCCGCCGTGGTCAACCGGACGGGCAAGAGCATTGACGACCTGGATGCGTCGGAGCTTGGGCCGCTGGTGGAGGCGGCTGCCGCCAAGCTCCGGCAGATGAAGCAGGAGCAAGCCGCCTAGCCCACCGGTCAATCAAGTCAGGCGGGGAGCGGGGTTGGCCTCTCACGGGGCTGGCCCGCTCCTCATCTACAGGAAGGAAAAACACGATGAACACGACGACCGCAACCTACACACCCTGGGGCTGGACCCAGGATATCGAGGAACTGGCCGAGGGCGTCTGGAGAGTCACGACGCCCTCACACGGCGGACTGAAGCTCAGCCGCGAGCGGTGGGACGAGCTTCCCACCGCCGTCCGGGACACGATGCTCACCCCGACGTTCGCCGAGGAGGACTGCGAGGAGCCCATCGTCAGGACGCTCATGGGACTCGGCGACGACCGGGACAGGGAGATGGCTCTCACCGTAGCTGGCTACTTCGACCGCTACGGTGCGGCGCTTGCATTCATCCGCAACTGTCCGCCGGGCAACCACCACCACGCCGTCTCCTACCGGAACGGCCACAGGTCCGACCCCTTCGGGCGGTTCGACACCCGCGTGGAGGCCGAGTCGTTCACGGGCGATCCGGAGATGGTCGGGAAGTACGGGCCGATGGAGGCCATCGATTGCACCGGGACGCTCCCGACCTGCATGGGGAAGGGGGATGGGCCATGACCACGAGAACCCGGGCCAGGCCGGGCACCCTGCCCAGCACGACGACTAGGCTTCAGACGGAGATGGGCAACCTCTTCATCACCGTGTCAGTGGACGAGGATGGCGAGCCCTTCGAGGTCTTTGGGGCGCTTGGCAAGGGCGGATCGTTCCAGCATGGCGTCACCGAGTTGGCGTGCCGCCTCATCTCGCTCCACCTGCGGCGTGGCACGCCCCTGGCCGAGATCATCGACCAGATTGGCGGCATATCCGAAATGCAGCCCTTCTTCAACAAATTGGGCGATGGCAGAAGCGTTGCCGTACGAGGTCTCGGCGACGGCATAGCCCACATCCTCAATATCCACCTGAAAGCCGGGGAGGGGAGGCAGGCCGCTAAGGAGGAAGCCGACGCAGCGGAGGCCAAGCAGGCCGCATGAGCGGCACGACCAACGGAAAGCATCAGTCGAGGCGGGGTCTGTCTCATTCGTGGGCGGCCCCGCTTCCCACCACAGGAGGTAACGACATGACGACTGAGACGATTGACAGGGCGGAGGTCTTCTCCCGCCCTGCCGCACGGTTCGACGGCGACGGCAATCTGGAGGTGCGGGCCTCGGCGGCCCTGGGTTGCCGCCGCGCCCTCTGGTACGCCGCCACCAACTACACGCCGACGAATCCCCCCACGGAGGAATCGCTGACGGCGATGGAGGCGGGCAACGCCCTTGAGCCCGTGGTGACGCGGGCAATGGAGAGGACGGACTGGAAGGTGGCCGCCGCCGACCCCCTCGACCCGCAGGCGGTGGCAGTGCGCATCGGCCCAAGCATCATAGTCGCCGGACACCCCGACGGCACGGTGCGAATGCCTCTGTCCGAGAGCCTGCCCCCGACTGGATCGGGGGACGATGCTCCTCCGCAACTCTTCCTGTTCGACGACGAGCCGGAAACTCCCGTCTACAGCGATCCGATGGTGGTCGAGATCAAGACGCGGGGGCCGGAGGCGTTCAGGCGGTGGAAGACCCTTGGGGCGGAGCGCAGCCACCCGGCGTCGGTGGCTCAAGCCGCTTTCTACACCCTGGGAACCTATGGCGATCTTCGCGCCGCCGTTATCGCCACGATGGACACGGGCAACCGCACCTGGGACTTCGAGGTCATACCCGCCGAACGGCTGGAGAAGGCCCTCCAAGACGCCTGCGCATGGCTCGGCGAACTGGGAGCGCACCACGCGCTCAACGGGCCTGACCCCGACGCGCTGCCCGACCGGGATTTCTCGGCCAACTCATGGCAGTGCCGAAGATGCTCCTTCCTGGACATCTGCCTGCCTGGGATGGCTGAAGTCGATGCAGAGGAAGAGATCGAGGAACAGGAAGTGGGTGATCAGGAGGCACGGGACGCGGTGGCGGCCTACACGGAGGCTCAGGACGCAATGAGAGAGCTGGAAAAGGCCAAACGCGCCGCTCTGGACACCCTGAAGGCGTGGATGCGCCGGAGGGGAGACACCAAGGCCGCAGTCAACGGACGCACGGTGAGCCTGGTGCAATCGACACGGTACTCCACGAACTACCGCCGACTGAACGAACTGCTCGATCCTGAGGCCAGGGCGGAGGTCGTGACGGCGAGCGAGTCGGAGTACGTGCGGGTCAGCTGAGACGCCCCCTCGCGAGGGCGCAGGACAGGGCCTGTTTCCCCTCTACTGGGACGGCCCCGCAGAGTCCCAAGAATCTCACAGGAGAGGAGCAAACATGTCGGACACGAC
>JAAXHX010000395.1 GCA_012270635.1 Dehalococcoidia bacterium
ACGTCTTCGTAGGAAGTCAGCCGCCCGAGAGGGGTATCGGCGATGCGTCTAGCATCCTCTTCCTTGCCCCTTTTCGAGCCGATCATGGGTGGCGCGAAACCCGGGTGGACTGAGTTGACCCGAATGCCCTCCGGCCCGTGTCGAAGGGCGAGGTCCTTGGTGAGGAGTCGGACTGCCCCCTTGGACGCCGCGTAGCCCGAGTGGCCAACCCCCAGCCCGACGATGCCCATGATGGACGAAATGTTGACTATGGACCCGCCGCCGGATTTGCGCATCTCCGGGACGACCCACTGGGCGCCCAGAAACGCACCCTTGGCGTTGACGTCCAGGAGGCGGTCCCATTTCTCAGACTCGGTACCGCCGGAAGTTGGGGTGCTGGTGATCCCGGCGTTGTTAACCAGGATGTCGATGCGGCCGAAACGGGCCACGGTGGCCTTGACGACCCTCCCCCAGTCCTCGTCCCGGGTCACATCCATGGAGACGAAGATAGCCTCGCCACCCGACTCGTTGATGCGGGCCTCGACCTGGGCGCCCTCTTCTTCGAGGATGTCGCAGAGGACCAATCGGGCGCCTTCTCGGGAGAACAGTTGGGCGTCTACGGCGCCCATGCCGTGGGCTGCGCCGGTGATGACGGCCACTTTTCCTTCCAGCCGACCCATGACCCTGCCTCCCCGCTCCCTAGTGTTCGTGATCCTCGGGGGTAGTGTACAGGAAAGGGGGTAGGGGATGGATTTCGGCTCGGGGGGCGGCATGACGGGTGGACCCCCGTTTATACTTCGACAGGCTCAGCATGGGCGGCCCCTGGATTCCCGATCGGGGTCGGGAATGACGGAAGTGGGGGGATGGATTCCGGCTCGGGGGGCGGAGTGGCGGAGGGAAAGGAGGTGGGGGAGGGGCTTGTTTCGCAGGGAGGGTTTAGGCCATATAATCAGGGCATATACGGTCGGCGGAGAGAAGCCCCTTCAATGAGAGGGCGCTTACGCAGGGAGGAGAAGGACAATGGCTGGACTCAAAGCGATATCGGCAGACTCACATGTGCAGGAAGCGCCGGCACTGTTCGAGAGCCGGGTGCCGGAGGAGTTCAGGGCGAGATTGCCACACACGGAAGAAGGGGAAGACGGCGCGAAGTATCGGGTGGTGGAGGGCAGGAAGAAGAGGCGCTTCGATATCGCGGCAGAGAACATCAGCGAGGACGACTTGGAAAGGGAATTCCGACAGGACCCGTCGGGAGGGAGAGACATCCCATACAGGCTGAAGGACCAGGACCGAGATGGCGTGGTAGCGGAGGTGTTGTACCCGAACTCGCTGCTCGCGTTGTTCGCCTCGCCGGACCCGAAATATCAGATGGGGGTTGCAAGGGCCTATAACGACTGGGCGATAGAGCTGTTTGGGGGGCACTCGGACAGGTTTGCGCCTGCGGGACTGGTGCCGGTGGTCGACGTGGAGGCGGCGGTTGAGGAGGCAAAGCGGATATCGGGGCTGGGATACAAGCTGATAAGCGCCCCGATACACCTGAAGCGCCAACCCTATAGCCTGCCGGTATACGAACCGTTGTGGGACGTGCTGGAAGAGACCGGCCTCCCGATAAGCCTCCATTTCATCTCGGGGAGTGAAGACCATTTGCCCGAGGACGCAGGAGAAGAGCAGCACGGAGGCTTCCTGACCTACATGGTGACCGCCATGGCCGAAGGGATTGTGCCGGCCACGGTGTTCGTGAGCTCGGGGGTGCTGGCCCGGCACCCGAGCCTGCACACGGTGATAGTCGAATGTGGCGCGGGCTGGCTGCCCTGGGTGCTGTACACCATGGACGACCAGTACGAGCGGAAGCACATGTGGATAGAGCCGAAGTTGGATATGAAGCCGAGTGAGTACTTCAAGCGTCAGGGCCACACGACGTTCAGCGACGACCTCGCCGCGCTGCGTATGCTGGACTTCATCGGGCCGGAGGCCCTGATGTGGGGCAGCGACTACCCTCACGACGAGGGAACGTTCCCCCACTCCCAGGAAGTGATCGATAGGACCTTTGTAGACGTATCTGAAGAGGACAAGAGGAAGATCGTATACGGGAATGCGGCGTCGTTGTACGGGATCGGTGGGAACGGCGCATAAATTCGCATGGACTAAGCGGGAGGAGAAGGACGATGGCTGGACTCAAGGCGATATCGGCGGACTCACACGTGCAGGAGTCGCCGGAGTTGTTCGAGGCACGGGTGCCGGAGCAGTTCAGGGAGAGGCTGCCCCGGGTGGTGGAGGAGGAAGACGGTGGAAAGTATTTCGTGGCGGAGGGCAGGAACAAGAGGCGATTCGACCTGGCGGAAGCCAACATTGACGAAGACGACATGAACCGGGAGTTCAGGATGGACCCCTCGGGGGGGACGGACATCCCCTACCGTATTAAGGACCAGGACCGGGACGGGATAGCGGCGGAGGTGCTGTATCCGAACTCGCTGCTGACGCTTTTCGGCTCACCGGACCCGGCATACCAGATAGGAGTGGCGCAAGCCTACAACGACTGGGCCATCGAGCTCTTCGGCGGCCACTCGCATAGGTTTGCGCCGGCGGCTATAGTGCCTGTGATGGACGTAGGTACGGCGGTGCAAGAGGTGAGACGGGTGGCGGGTCTGGGGTACAAGCTGATCAGCGCCCCGATACACCTGAAGTACCAGCCCTACAGCCTGCCGATATACGAGCCCCTTTGGGACGCCCTGGAGGAAACGAGCCTCCCCATCAGCCTGCACTTCGTCACGGGGAGTGAGGACCACACGCCGGAGGGGATCGGGGAGGAGAAGCTGGGCGGGTTCCTGACCTACATGGTGACGGCCATGGCCGAAGGGATAGTGCCGGCCACGGTGTTCGTAAGCTCGGGGGTGCTGGCCCGGCACCCGAGCCTGCACGCGGTTATTGTGGAGTGCGGCGCCGGCTGGCTGCCCTGGGTGCTGTACACGATGGACGACCAGTATGAGCGCAAGCACATGTGGATCGAACCGAAGCTGGATATGAAGCCGAGCGAGTACTTCAAACGGCAGGGCCACACGACGTTCAGCGACGACCTCGCCGCGCTGCGTATGCTGGACTTCATCGGGCCAGAGGCCCTGATGTGGGGCAGCGACTACCCCCACGATGAGGGCACGTTCCCCCATTCCCAGGAGGTGATAGAGAGGACGTTCGCCGAGCTCTCGGAGGAGGACAAGAGGAAGATCGTGTACGGGAATGCGGCGTCACTGTATGGGTTCGGAGAGAACGGGGGCTAGAAGGCTAGCGACTTTTGACATTCCGGTCTAAGAGGTTGTTGGATGCAACAGACACAGGGACGTGCCGACCGATTCGTCTTGGCAATTGGCGCCGTGCTGGCGATAGCGGTGATAGCCCTGGTCCTTCTTGCCATTGCCGTATTCCAGCTAAGGACTGAAGTAACGGAGCTAACGGCCCGAGTGGACTCCCTCGAACAAAGACGGGACGTTGCAGAGCTAAGGGCCCGACTGGAATCACTAGAAGATAGGCCGGGGATTGCGGGCGGACTTACTGCCCAGGAGGTGGCGGACTTGATTCGCGCCAGGGTCATGCCCATTGAGAACCGCATGGAGGCTTTGGCAGAGATTGCAGAGGGTCAGGGAGTGAGGGGGCAGGCTGGGGGACTGGCTGAACGCCTCTGCTCCTATGTGACCGAACGGTTCACGCAAGCCGAGTGGTTGGCCACGGACTATAACAGAGCGGAGGACCTGCTCTGGATTGCCGTACCCGAGACGCAGCTGTATTTCAGCTATGGGTTTGACTCCAGGGACGTTTATAATTGGATAGGGCGGTATTGTTGGGAGTAGTGGTTAACCACGCCATTCGACAGCCAGAGGATGCTGGCAGGGCTCGTTTAACCTAGCTACCTGCTGGTGGAAAATTGAAGGTCCAGTGTAGAAGGAGCGGTCATTGAATTTCGGGGCCTTTCTGCTGATGCCGTCGCCTTCGGCGAGGGCGCATTCGGAAATATACACCCGCGGCATAGAGATTGCGCAGGCGGCGGAAGACATGGGGTTCGACGGGATATGGCTGGCGGAACATCACTTCTCCAACTATGGCTACCTCTCCCGACCCATGATCATGGCCACCCACCTCGCTGCTCAGACCAAGCGCATTCGCATCGGTACGGCGGTGGTGGTGCTGCCCTTGCACCATCCGCTCGTGGTTGCCGAAGAGGCGGCGACCCTCGACCTGCTGAGCGAGGGAAGGTTCGACCTGGGCCTGGGGCGAGGGTACCAGCAGTACGAGTTCGGGCGCATGGGCCTCGAC
>JAAXHX010000396.1 GCA_012270635.1 Dehalococcoidia bacterium
CCTTCACCTTTTCCCACTTGCCGCCGAGGTGTCGGGCCCCGGCGGCAAGTGGGAAAAGGTGAAGGTCCGGGGCACGAGGCACAACACCGGCGAAGTCCTGGCTGCGGCGCTGGAGGCGGGGGCCTCGGGGGCGGGGCAGTGGGAAGGGTGTCATGCCACGCCCATAGACGCCTTCGCCCCCGACGTGGGAGACCTGCGGCTCACGGATAGCACCAATCGCCTCTCCTATCCTTTCGGCATCATGGTCAACCGACGGGGGCGTCGGTTCCTGGACGAAGGGGAGGACCTGGGCGCCTACACTTACGCCAAGGCCGGCGGGTTGATCCTGGAGCAGCCGGGGGGCGTAGCCTTCCAAATCTTCGACAGGAAGACGCTGCACCTGCTGGAAACCCGGTACGAGACGGCGGAGCCCATGACGGCCAACAGCATCGACGAACTGGCGGTGGAAATTGGCCTCGCTCCCCACGGGTTGCTCAAGACGGTTCGGGAATTCAACCTGTCCGTCTTCAGGGGCGCCTTCGACCCATCGACCAGGGATGGCAACGGGACCAGAGGCATTGCACCTTCGAAGTCCAACTGGGCCCTTCCCATCGACTCCCCGCCCTTCATGGTATACCCGGTGACCGGCGGGATCACCTTCACCTTCGGCGGCTTGAAGATCGATACGGAAGCCAGGGTCCTGGATACCAGCGGCAGCCCGATGCCCGGCCTGTACGCCACGGGGGAGATAACCGGGGAGTTCTTCTATCACAACTATCCCGGCGGGTCGGGGTTGATGAGGGGGGCGGTGTTCGGGCGCATCGCGGGCGGGAATGCCGCAGAGCACGCCCGGGGGTGAGGTCGGCGCACCCATGAACGAGACCCGACGGCTAGCCGAGTTCGTACACGACACCCACTACGCCGACCTGCCGACGGAGGTTGTCGAGGCATGCCGGGTCTTCCTGCTGGACAGCTTGGCCAGCGCGCTGGTCGGGGCCCGGACGCCGTGGGCGAAGATGGTGAGAGAGTTGGCGGCGGAGAACGGTGGAGCAGGGCCGTGCTCGATGCTCGGGACCGGGGAGACGGCGTCGGCTTCCTATGCAGCCCTGGCCAACGGTACGGCAATCGCAGGCTTCGAGACAGATCAGGCATTCTATCCCGGCTCGTGCCATCCGGGGGCGGTGGTCCTTCCGGCGCTTCTCGCCGCGGCTCAAAGGGAGAGGGTAGACGGCAGGCGGTTCCTGGAAGCGTTGGCCCTCGGCTACGAGGCGGTGTGCCGGATAGGGTTGGCCGCGGGTCGGGCGGTGGAAGACAAGGCAGGGTTTCACGGGCCGGGGACCAACGGCCCTTTCGGTGGGGCAATGGGGGCGGGGAAAGCCATGGGGCTGGGAGTGGAGGGGCTGGTCAACGCCCTCGGCATAGCGGGGTCCCAGGGCGCGGGGCTGATGGAGTTCGCCAAAACGGGGGCAATGACTAAGAGGCTTCACCTTGGGAGAGCGGCGCAGACCGGGCTGGAAAGCGCGCTCCTGGCGGAGAAGGGCTTCACAGGCCCGAGTACCGTCCTGGAGGGTGAGCGCGGCTTTCTACGGGTGTATTCCCCGACGCCCGACCCGACCCTCCTGACTCGCGGCCTGGGCTCCGACTGGGCGCTGTTCGGCATTAGCTGCAAGGGCTACGCGTGCCATCTTTCGTTTCACCCGGTGATAGACAGCGTGGTGAAATTCAGGAATCGGTCGGGGGTTGGGGGTGGGGAGTTGGAAGGGGTGAAGGTGGCCATCAACCCCACGGTGGTGCGCAAGCACGGGCAAAAGGCCCCAACGACGATCCTGGGGGCCCAGTACAGCCTGCCCTTTTCCGTCGCCATAGCCTTGCTGCGGGACGTGGAAGACCCGGACACCTTCAACGAGTCGACGCTTTGGGATGAGGACGTGAGGGCCCTGGCGGAGCGCGTGGAGCCGGAGGCAAGGGAGACGGGGAGCAGCCCAATGGCGATAATCGTCATTAGGTCGACGGGCAAAGAGTACAAGCTGGAAGCGAGGGACTGGAAAGGCGCCCCGAGCAACCCCTACACCTTCGGCGAGATGAGTGAGAAATTCAAGACATACGCCTCGGCGTCCCTTGCGCCTGGGGCGATAGAGGAAGCCATACGTCGGGTGGATGGGTTGGAGGACGCCCGGGACGCGGGCGAATTGGCAATGCTCCTGACCCCAGACCCGCAACGGGAAACCTGCTGAGGACGGAACATGAGTAAAGGCACGGAGTTCCGGCGTCTGCTCCGGGAGAACGATTACATATACAGCGCCGGTGTGACCGGGGCCCTGGACGCGGCGATAGCCGAGAAAGTCGGGCTCAAGTTCGTGTACATGAGCGGCTACTCGACCTCCCTGGCCCTCCTGGCGAAGGCCGATCTCGGCTTTCTTTCCTCTACGGAGATGGTCTCCCACGCGGCTCAGATTGTCGGGGCAACGACTCTGCCGGTGATCGCCGACGCGGACGACGGGTTCGGGAACGCCCTGACGGTTATGAGGACGGTGGACAGCTACGAACGGGCCGGGGTGGCGGGCATTCACGTCGAGGACCAGGTGGCGCCCAAGCGGTGCGGTCACCTGGCCGGGAAGAGGGTTCTGCCGCTGGACGAGGCCGTCGGCAAGTTCAAGGCGGCCATGGCGGCCCGGCAGGACCCCGACTTCGTGATCATAGCCAGGACCGACGCCCGGGACGCGGAGGGCGGAAGCTTCGAAGAGGCCGTGCGCCGGGGGAGGGCTTACGCCTCCCTGGGCGCGGACATGGTTTGGTCGGAATTCGGGGACCCGGACGCCCTCGGCGAGTTCGAGAAGTTTGCCGACGAGGTGCAGAGGGAGAGGCCCGGCATTCCGCTGGTCTTCAACTATTCGTCCTCGCTGAAGTGGGGCCGGAGCGGGAACCGGGTGTCGTTCCGTCAACTGGCTGACATGGGATACAAGACGATACTGGTGAGCATGGGCTGCGTCCACGCGGCGATGCACGCGGTATGGGACTTCATGGCCGACCTGAAGGAGAACGGCGAGCAGGCCCAGTTCCGGCAGGAAGAGGCGCTCCGCGGTCACCCCACCGAGGACCACCACGCGATGGGCAACATCGCCCTCTACGAGAAGCTGACGAGGGA
>JAAXHX010000397.1 GCA_012270635.1 Dehalococcoidia bacterium
GCGATGATAAACGTCGTTCAGCCCGAGGGATCGAGGCCGTACCGGGACGAGTATTACGACCCGTTCTGGGCGGCGGCCCAGGACGCGGGGATAGCCATCACGCTGCACTCGATAACGGGTCGGGTGCCGGACCCCCTTCACTTCCACACCAAGGAGGACATGGAGAGGGCGCCGAGCACGTGGGTCGACCTGTTCCTGGAGCTGACGGCAACGCTGGCCGACGATTTCATCTTCGGGCGGATACTGGACCGTTTCCCACGGCTGAAGCTGATCTGCGCCGAGTGGGAGATATCCTGGGTGCCGATGTTCATGTTCCGCATGGATCAGGTGCAGGGGGCGGCGGCGCATCGGATGCCGATGGCAAAGCTGGACATGCCGGCCAGCGACTACGTGCGGAAGCGGATGTGGCACGGAATGATCGACGACCCGTACGGCCGGGACGCGGTGCAGCACATCGGGGCGGACGGGGTGATGTGGGGGTCGGACTTCCCGCACATCCGGTCGATAGGGCTGGATGCCCACGACACGCTGGAGCGGATACTGGACGGGCTTTCCAGGGAGGACCAGGAGAAACTGGTGGGGGGCAACGTCGCGAAAGTGCACGGGTTGTAGGGTTGGGGGGTATTTCCCGGTGGTAGAGCGCGGGGAGAAAAGGAATCGAGAGGAGAAGGCGAGATGGGTAAGCAGGGTGTGATGTTCAGGCCCCGGCGGCTGGGGCACGCCAACTTGTTCGTGGGCGAGTTGGAACGCTCGATGGAGTTCTATACCAAGGTGTGCGGGCTGAGCGAGGTGTTCAGGGAGCCGCCCATCAAGGCCGGATTCCTGAGCAACGGGAGCTCGCACCACGACGTGGCCCTGATAGAGATATCGGCGAGGGCGAGGAAGGCCGGGGACGGGTCGACGCTGATATCGGGAAAGCGGGGCACGAGGCCCGGTCTGAACCACTTCGGGTGGGAGATGGAGAATGAGGACGTGCTGGTGGAGGCTTACGAGCGGGCGCAGGAGTCGGGGCTGGCGATTCACCGGACGGCGAATCACCAGGTATCCCACAGCGTCTACCTTTTCGACCCGGAGGGCAATTACCACGAGTTCTATGCCGACGCGACGAAGGACTGGCGAGAGGTGTGGCGGGACGGCAACACGGAAGTGTTGACGGTGAAGTGGTCGCCGGAAGCGGCGGAGCGCACCACGGACCCCAGGTATGCCGTGGACCCCGACCTGGTCCCCCACCCCGAGGCGATAATTCCGAGCAGGCAGATAGGCTACGGGGCTTTGGTAGCCCGGGACTACGCAGGGCTGGTGGACTTCTACACGGAAGTTGCGGGGCTGGAGGTGGTGCAGGGCGGCCGGGACTGCTCGTACACCGTGCTCACGGGGCCGCTGGCAAGGCACGACCTGGTGATATTGCCAGAAGAAGGCAACCGGGCGCCGGGAATGCACCATGTCGGGTTCGAGTTGCAGAGCGAGGATGAGCTGGAGTCGGCGGAGTCGGCGGTGCGGGCCAGGGGGATCGAGCCCGAGGCGAGCATCGATTCATCGACGAAGCGGAGCTTCTTCCTGCTGGACCCAGACGGGATCCGACTGGAGTTCTACGCGGCGAGGGATGGGGCTTGGGAGGAGATGTCCGGGGTGGACGTGGCGTACCAGCTGTAGGGTGGGGGCGCCGTATCTAACCCACAGCCTTTAGTTCGGTAGGCGCCTCGGCGGGCCGGGGCGAAGGGGAAGGCTGCGCTCCCTCACTCCTCGTTGTGCTTATAAGGACCTGACAACGGCGATAACGTCGCATCGATGATTTTCTCCAACATCATAAGCAGCGTGGAGGCCCATGCCGCCGGGTGTCCTTTGAGGGTGATAACCGGCGGTTTTCCCAATATCCCCGGTCGGTCCGTGGTGGAGAAGACCCGGTACATGCGGGACAACATGGACCATCTTCGGACGGCGGTGCTGTTCGAGCCTCGGGGCCACTCCGGGATGTGTGCAACGGTGATTACGGAAGCCTCGATGCCGGGGGCGGACGTGGGGATGCTCATACTGGAGCCGCAGGGCTACGTCCCGATGTGCGGCCACTGCACGATAGCGACGTGCACGGTGCTGGTGGAGACGGGGATGGTGGAAGTCGAGGCGCCGGTGACGAAGATCAACCTGGAGACGCTGGCCGGACTGATCGAGGCGCGGGTGTCGGTGGAGGGTGGCCGGGCGCGGTCGGTGACGATTCGGAACGTGCCGGCGTTTCTGTACGAAAAGGGCGTGAGCCTGAAGACCAGGGATTTCGGGGAGATTGCGCTGGACGTTGCCTACGGGGGGATGTACTACCTGCTGGTGCGCGCGGAGTCGGTGGGGTTGACCCTCGAGGAGGGCGAGCTGGAGAGGATAATAGCCTCGGGGATGAGCATAAGGGCCGACGCCCTGGACCAGCTGGAGATAGTGCACCCCGAAATGGATGGTCGGGAGCAGTCGTACTACGGGGGTACGATGCAGGTGCAGTTCTACGGGCCCCCGACGCACTCGGAGGCGGATTCGAAGAACGTGGTGGTGATACCGCCGGGCAGCATCGACCGTTCGCCGTGCGGCACGGGGACCTGCTCTCGGCTGGCGGTGATGTACGCCGTCGGCGAGATAGGCAGGGGAGAGGAATTCGTGTACGAGAGCTACATCGGAACGCTGTTCAGGGCCCGGGCGGTGGGGGAGACGAGGGTGGGAGACTACCCGGCGATAGTGCCGGAGCTCACGGGATCGGGGCACGTGACGGCGATGCACCAGTTCGTAATAGACCCCGACGACCCGCTGAAGCACGGCTTTTTGATGAGCTGACGGCCGGGTCTCGGAGAGACGGGACAGGGGACCAACGAACAGATGAAGTTCGGGATATCTTACGCGCAGTACCAGGACGCCAGGCAGGTGCGGGAGTCGGCGCGGCTGGTGGAGGCGTCGGGCTACGACTCGCTGTGGGTCACCGAGAACGTGCACAGCGGCCCAGAGGCCCTGGAGCCGATGGTGGCGTTGAGCCAGTTCGCTGCATACACGGAGCGGATAACCATAGGGCCGGCGGTGGCGCTGCTGCCCCTGAGGAACCCGGTGGGGTTCGCCCATGCCGTGGCAACGGTCGATCATCTCTCGGAGGGGCGATTCATTCTCGGGGTCGGGGCGGGGGGAAACGCGGGGGAGGGCTACAGGGCCTACGGGACGCCCCTCAGCGAACGGGGGAAGAGATGCGACGAGACCCTGGAGATAATGACGGGCCTGTGGACGGGCAAACCCATCTCCTACGACGGGCAGTTCTCCCAGTTCTCGGACTACGCCCTGGGGGCGAGGCCCTACCAGCGGCCCCATCCGCCCATCTGGGTCGGCGGGGATGCGCCCGCGGTGCTTCGCAGGGCGGGGCGGTGGGGGCACGGG
>JAAXHX010000398.1 GCA_012270635.1 Dehalococcoidia bacterium
GGGATCCCCGACGCCCTTGCCGACCTGGTACTGGCCGCGCCCTTCAACGATATCCAGACCACATCCCGCCTCATCGAGCAAAACAAGAACGAGCTTGCCGCGGTAATCGTGGAGCCG
The DNA here is from genome assembly GCA_012270635.1 of Dehalococcoidia bacterium. The sequence goes on from JAAXHX010000398.1 coordinate 118, forward strand.
GTGCAGCGCAACATCCCTCCCAAGGTGGAGTTCCTGGAGGGTCTGCGGGACGTCACGCGCCGGTGCGGGGTGGTCCTCATCTTCGACGAAGTGGTGACCGGGTTCCGGCTGGCGTGGGGCGGGGCCCAGGAATACTACGGCGTCACGCCCGACCTCGCCACCATGGGCAAGGTGATAGGCGGCGGCTACCCCATCGGGGCCATAGTGGGCCGGGAAGACCTCTTCTACCCTTTCACGCCCGAGGCTGCAGCCCAGGGCGAGGTGGCGATGTACGGCGGGACCTTCAGCGGCAACCCGGCTTCCATGGCCGCGGGCCGCGCCACCCTCAACGTCCTCCGGAGGCCCGGCCAATACGGGAGGCTGGCGAAGCTGGGCAAGAGGCTCGGGGATGGGTTGAAGGAGTTGGGCCAGATGCTGGAGACGCCCATGTTCGTGTGCCAGGAAGACTCGATAGTGGACGTACTGTTCACGGACCGGCCGGTGACGCAGTACAGGGACACCTGGTCGGCGGACCCGGACATGGCGTACAGGTTCAAGACGGGGATGATTCGCCGGGGAGTTTGGACCGTGCCCGGTGGTCCGAAGATGTACGTGTCTCTGACCCACTCGGAAGAGGACATAGACCGGACCCTCGCCGTAGCCGAGGAGTCGCTCAGAGACCTGCGGGCCTAACGCTCAGTTACTCCTGCCGGAGCAGGAACTCGGGGCCGGGGGGCGCGGTTGTGGCCTCTGCATGCCTGTGATAGCATACTGCCCCGTCGCATCGCCATGATACTCACCGCCGTAGGCAGCTATCCCAAAATCGCAGAGGGGGCCGAGGGGCAGAGGCTCCGCCGGGCCATAGCCCGCTCTGACAGAGGAGAGATGACCCCGGAGGGCCTGGCCCGAGTCGAGGAAGACGTGACCCGGGAGGTCATCGAGGAGCAGGCCGCCGCCGGTCTCGACATGGTGACCGACGGCATGGTCCGGTGGGACGACGGCCAGACCTACATCGCCCGCAGCCTGGAAGGCTTCGAGGCCACGGGGCTGCTCCGCTATTTCGACACCAACACCTACTATCGCCAACCCGTCGCCACGGGCCCCATTCGCTGGACGAGACCCATCACACTGGCCGACTACCGGTTTGCCGC
>JAAXHX010000399.1 GCA_012270635.1 Dehalococcoidia bacterium
ACGGGGGTGAAGATCGGGCCTTCGCCGGAGTGGATGCAGGAGCGGCTCAGGGCGTGCGGGATGAGGCCCATCAACAACGTGGTCGACATCACCAACTACGTGATGATGGAGTACGGACAACCCCTTCACGCCTTCGATTACGACAAGATCAAGGACCACCGAATAATTGTAAGGCGGGCGAGGGCCGGAGAACATCTTCTAACTCTGGACGGCGAGATGCGCGCCCTGGACCCAGAGATGCTGCTCATCACCGACCCCGACGGACCCATCGGGCTGGCGGGGGTGATGGGCGGGGCCAACAGCGAGGTGTCGGAAAGCACGACGACCTTGCTGCTGGAGTCGGCGAACTTCAACAACGTGAACATCAGGCGCACCTCGACGCGGCTGAAGCTGCGGAGCGAGGCGTCATTGCGCTTCGACAAGGGTCTTAGCCCCGAGCTCCCTCCCAGGGGCCTGACAAGGGCCACGCAGCTCCTGACCGAGATTGCAGGAGGCACGGCGGCCAGGGGAATCATCGACGTGTACCCCGGGGCGCGGGAGAGGGAACCCCTACACCTGACCGAGGCCCGGATAGAGCAGGTCCTGGGCATCGCAATCGACCGGGAGAGGGTGCGGGGCGTGCTGGAGTCGCTGGGCTTCGTGTGCGAGGAGTCGGGGGATGGGACGTTTAGGGTCGAGACACCGTACTGGCGGTCGGACATAGGCATCGAGGACGACCTGGTGGAAGAGGTGGCCCGCATAACCGGCTACGACGACATCCCGACCACGCCTCTGTCGGGCCAAATTCCGCCCAACGAGCCCGACGATGCCCGAAGGTTGAGGGAGAGGGTGAAGGACGTGCTGGCCGGCTGCGGGATGCAGGAGGTGGTGAACTACTCGCTGTCGGACCTGAAGGGGCTGGACAACGCGGGTCTTTCGCACCTGGCGGGACTGGACCCGCTTCGGGTGGCCAACCCGCTTCGGGTCGAACAAGAGTACCTGCGCCTCAGCCTGAGGCCGGGCCTGCTGGCTAACGTGGAGCACAACCGGAAGTATCACCACGGGCCCCTGCTGATGTTCGAGACGGGCAAGGTGTACGTCCCGAAGAACGGGCAGCTGCCGGAGGAGCAAGATGTGTTGGCGGGCGTGGTGACGGGCAACCCTGACGACCCGAAGGACGGGTTCCTTCGGGCCAAGGGCGTTATCGAAACGTTGCTGGGCCGGCTGGGCGTCGAAGCCAAGTTCGAGCGGGGCGAGGGAGAAGGGCTGCACCCCGGTCGAGTGGTGGAGGTGTCGGCCAGAGGGGAGAGGGTGGCGGTATTGGGGGAGGTGCACCCGCAGGCAATAGAGGCTTTCGACATCGAGGGAGCGTCGGTCCACGTGTTCGAGGTGAAATTGGACAAGCTCGGGGCGCATCTCCCGGCCGCGAAGAGGTACAAGCCCGTGTCCCGGTACCCGGGCGCGCTGCGGGACCTGGCCCTGATAGTGGAGGCTGACACGCCGTCCAGGGCGGTGCAGGAGGTGATCGGGTCCTTCCCACTGGTGACGTCGGTGGAACTGTTCGACGTTTACTCGGGGGGGCAGGTAGCGGAGGGCAAGAAATCGTTGGCGTTCCGGGTGCTGTACCAGTCGCCCAGCAGGACCCTCGGCGAGCATGAAGTGAACATGGTGCAGGCGCAGCTTTTGGAGAAGCTGGGTCGGGAGACGGGGGCGGCGCTGAGGGGGTAGGGGGTTAGTTCATCCTCAACCGTAAATAGAACTTAAAGCAAATCGTTCTGAGCGCTAATTTCCTGGAGAGGATGTGTCGCATATTGCTGCGCCATTGAATTACAACCTTATCTGCCTCCCGCTGGCACAATCCGGTAGACAACGGTAACGGTCTTACTGGTAAGTACGGAGAAGCCATTGTCGAAAAACAACTCGTGGGTACCTGGTGATTCGGCAGTGATCTCATGATTCCCTAAAGACTCGACCCTTCCAAAATCCCGAATGTTACTGTTATCCGGCCCCTGAATGACGAACCTGATATCAAGGTCAGACTCAAATCTAAACTCCAATCGGTCTCCTACCGAGAGATCGATTGGCATAGCGTGGCTGTCTCCATTTGGTACCTTGAACGTGATGTTGGTAAACGGGACTGGGGTGGGAGTCGGCATTGGGGTGGCTGTCGGAGGGGTGCTACAGGCTAGAAAAAGCAAACCCGAAATGACAACCATAGTCACTAGCAGGATTCTCAACTATGCACCTCCTAATTTTATTTGCGGACGCCATTGAGGGATACATTAGCGAGAACTACCACTGGGCTCAAACCAAAGAGAAGCACGCTGTCTCTTGCTGTGATTAGGCCCAGGACGGTCATCCACCCAGCTGCAAGATTCCCGCCGGACGTTGCGTGATTAGCAATCAATTGAATAATGTCACTCGGTATCCAATGAATCTACCACACTCCCTATCGTCTGCTGAGTGAGAGTTGACCCACCAATCACCCGAGGATAGCTTGGCATCCTCATGTGATGCTGGATAGCAATAATGATAGCATGCCGGCAATGGCATCAGTCGATAAGAGAGACCTTAGCCTATCCTGTGTTATTCTCATTGCACTTTACAAACACCCGCACCCCAGCCTCCTCCCTTGATGGGATGGAAGGCAGGAATAGAAGGATCAGGGGATGGTATGAAATTCGGGTATTTCAATCAGCTGCAGATGCCCAAGCCGTGGCCCGAGAACGCCGAGGCCCGGCTCTACAAGGAGGCCATGGACGAGGCGGTGCTGGCGGAGGAGGTGGGCTTCGAGTACTACTGGCAGACGGAGCATCACTTCTACCCGGAGATAGGACACAGCTCGGCGCCGGAGCTGTTCCTGGCCGCCCTGGCCCAGCATACGTCCAGGATACGCCTGGGGTTGGGCGTGGTGGTGTTGCCGTGCAATCACCCCTTCCGCGTCGTGGAGTTCGTATCGACGCTGGACATCCTGTCGGGGGGACGAGTGGAGATGGGCACGGGGCGTGGGGCCTCGGTCTACCACTCCGAGGCCTTCGGATACGACGCCGAGGGCGCCAAAGAACTCTGGGACGAGTCGATCCAGGTCATCGCCTCAATGTTCGTTGACGACCCGTTCCCCGGCTGGAAGGGCACGCACTACGACTTGCCCCAGCGGGACTTGGTGCCAAAGCCCATACAGAAGCCCCACCCACCCATGTGGCTGGCGGCGACCCAGCCGGCGACGTTCGCCAAGGCGGCGCGGATGGGTCTCGGGATACTAGGGTTCAGCGCCATAGAGCCGGACAAGATGAAACCGGCGATCAGGGCATACCAGGACGCGATGGCCGACTGCGAGCCCGTTGGGGGGTACGCCAACCACCAGATCGCGGCCTTCGCGATCAGTAACGTGGACGGCAATTATGCGGCGGGTCGGGACAAGGCGTGTGCGGCGGCCCGGTGGTACTTTGGAGACAACGACGTGCCCCTCCAGAAGCTCCGGTTCGGGAGCCACGGGGGCAAGTACTACGAGGAGGCCGCGGGCGGGAAGCGGCAGGGGGTGCTGGAGTCGATACTGAACCGCACCAACGACGAGCTAATCGAGGACGGGATCGTAATAGGCGGGGACCTGGACTCGACGTGCCGGGGAATCGACAAGTGGATGGGGCTCGGGGTTGATCAGCTGCTGCTGATGGTCCAGGCCGGTGAGACGAGCCACGAAGACACGATGAGAGCGCTGGACATGTTCGGCAACAAGGTCCTGCCGAGGTTTCGGGAAGGGTAGGGCCTTTCCCCTATTCGCTATTGGGGTCGCCATAGAAGTCCACCCACGTTGTGGAAGTGAGTTGAGTGGAGGGGTCTGTATTGGCAACGCCCAGGACATAACCGCCTGTTTCACCGTAAGTAGAAACAGCTACAAGGAAGTCTCCGGTGTGAGGAGCGCGATAGACTATCCGGGAGTCCAATCCGAAGAAGCCACCGCCGCTGTCATCATCAACGATGATTTGATCAAAGGTGGCGCCATAGAAATCTATGGATAGAACGGTGTCCAGTAAGAACGAATTGACGGAAATTTCGACGGTCTGACCGGCCGTCAAGCTTACGGTGTAGGTGTCCGTATCACCTAAGTAATCTATGTTGCCACGCACCGTACTGCCCACACTGACCTGTCGGGAGTCGTCGGGGTCAGGTATAGGGATAAGGTTGTGCGTTGCTTCCAGAGTAAATGCGGCAGAGCCTTCCGTGTATTGCCAGAGCACTAAGAAGTAAGGCTCGGGGTATTGGATACTGGCTACGCCTGCTTCAATGCCAGAATCATAATCGTCCACGTAAAGGGCTTCATATCCGAAAGAGTCATACACTCCGAAATACAAATCCCCTTCGCTGTCTACGGCGATGTCAATCTCTGTCCCGACGGGCTCTTCAATTACATAGGCGCTAGTGCCCCAGAATGTGTCCAGCGCGCCGCGATGCCTAATGACGCCGCCCGTCTGTGGAAGCATCCTCTCACCAATACCGGACGGGTCATGGCCTGAGATCATACTCTCGACGCGGGGAGCGACATCGGAAGAAGCCAAAGAAAGTCCGTGATTGACCTCGCCCACGGAGTATCCGGTAATGCCGATAATGTCGCCTGTCTCGGAGACCAGCACGCCGCCGCTCTGTCCGCCCTCTATTGGAGCATCGGACTGAATGAAGGTGAGCCCCGTCTCGCTCCACTCCCGAAAGCGGGACACGATTCC
>JAAXHX010000400.1 GCA_012270635.1 Dehalococcoidia bacterium
CTCAAAATCCTCAGAATAGAACCCGAAAGAAGACGCCTTGCCCTCAGCCTGAAGCAGGCGGGTTCCTACAGTTTCGCTGAGCGCTACCGCGATGAGTTCTACGGTTCGTCCGGCATGGAGGACGGCGACAGGGATTACGAAGACTGATGCGTTAGACACCCACTTATCTGGACGCGGTTACCCCCGTCCGCTCGGGAGCGGCACATGGCCAGTAGATTTGAAAAGTTTTCCGAAAGCGCCCGGAAGGTCCTTTCCCTGGCGCAAGAGGAAGCCCAGCAGTTCAACCACAACTACATAGGCACCGAGCACATCCTCCTGGGCCTCGTCAGGGAGCAGGAGTGCGTGGCGGCCAAGGTCCTGGTCAATCTCAGCGTTCAGCTGAACAAGGTCAGGTCCGCCGTCGAGTTCATCATCGGCCGCGGTGAAAGGACGGCCAGCGGCGAAATAGGGCTTACCCCTAGGGCCAAGAAGGTCATTGAGCTCTCCGTCGACGAAGCCCGACGCCTCAACCACCAGTACATCGGCACCGAGCACCTCCTCATCGGTCTCCTGCGCGAGGGAGACGGCGTAGCCGCCGGAGTCCTCGAAAGCCTCGGCGTCAACCTGGAAAAGGCCCGCGCCGAGACCACCCGGCTCCTCAGCCAGTCCCAGTCTCAGGCCCAGTCCTCCTCCCGGGGCGCCGTCCGCACCCCGACCCTCGACCAGCTCGGCGTAGACCTCACCCAGAAGGCCAAGAACGGGATCCTGGACCCCGTCATCGGACGCCAGAAGGAGATAGAGAGGGTCATCCAGATCCTCAGCCGTCGCACCAAGAACAATCCCGTCCTCATCGGCGAGCCGGGCGTGGGAAAGAGCTCCATCGTCGAGGCCCTTGCCCAGAAGATCGCCGCCGCCGACGTGCCCGACACCCTCCAGGGCAAACGGCTCGTTACGCTGGATGTCGGCGCCCTGGTTGCCGGCACCAAGTACCGGGGAGAGTTCGAAGAGCGTCTCCGTAAGGTGATAGAGGAGATCAAGTCCTCCGGCAATTGCGTCCTGTTCATCGATGAGATGCACACCATCGTCGGCGCCGGCGCCGCCGAAGGTGCAGTCGATGCCGCCAATATGCTCAAACCAGCCCTAGCACGGGGGGAGCTCCAGTGTGTGGGCGCCACCACCCAGGACGACTACCGCAAGCAGGTCGAAAGAGACCCTGCCCTGGAACGCCGCTTCCAGCCCATCAAGGTGGATGAGCCCACCGTCGAAGAGACCGTCGAGATCCTCCGGGGCCTCAAGTCCCGCTACGAAGACCACCACGGCCTGGACATAACCGACGACGCCATCCAGGAGGCCGCAAACCTCGCATCCCGCTATATCACCGACCGCTTCCTCCCCGACAAGGGCATCGACGTCATAGACGAGGCCGCCTCCCGGGTCCGCATCCGGAACTCCACCATGCCCGTCTACCTCAAGGAGGCCATTGCCGCCCTCGAGTCCGTCAAGAAGGACAAGGAAAACGCCATCCAGTCCCAGAAATATGAGGCTGCGGCCCAGCTTCGCGAGCGGGAGTTGACCCTGTCCGACGAGCTGGAGGGTATGGAGTCCGAGTGGAAGTCCGAGAAGGACCAGGACAGGCCCAGCGTCAGCGCCGACGACGTTGCCGAGGTCGTCAGCATGTGGACCGGCATCCCCGTCACGCGCCTCGCCACCGAGGAGATCGAGCGTCTCCTCCAGATGGAAGAGGTCCTTCACAAAAAGATAGTCGGCCAGGACGAGGCCATCAACGTGGTTGCCAAGGCCGTTCGCAGGGCCCGGGCTGGTCTCAAGGACCGCCGACGCCCCATAGGCAACTTCATATTCCTCGGCCCCACGGGTGTGGGCAAGACCTACCTCGTCCGCGCCCTCGCCGAGTTCATGTTCGGCAGCGAAGACTCCCTCATCCGGCTCGACATGTCCGAGTTCATGGAGCGCCACGCCGTGGCCCGGCTCGTCGGGGCCCCTCCCGGCTACATCGGCTACGACGAAGGCGGCCAGCTGACGGAGGCCGTCCGTCGGCGCTCCTACTCCGCCATCCTCCTCGACGAGATCGAGAAGGCCCACCCCGACGTGTTCAACATGCTGTTGCAGATATTCGACGACGGCCACCTCACCGACGCCAAGGGCCGGAAGGTGGACTTCCGCAACAGCATCGTGGTTATGACCAGCAACATCGGCGCCGAGCTCATCAAGCGCGACAACACCCTCGGGTTCTCCATCGCCCTGGACGAGAGCGAGGCCTCCCGGGAGTCTTACGAACGCATGAAGGAGAAGGTCCTTTCCGAGGTGAAGCGCTTCTTCCGCCCCGAATTCCTCAACCGCATCGACGGCATCGTGGTATTCCACGCCCTCACCAGAGAGCACATCCTCCAGATAGTCGACCTCCTCCTCGACGAGGTCCGGGTCAACCTCACCGAAAAGGGCATCAGCCTGGAGATTTCCGACAGCGCCAAGGAGCTCCTGGGAGAGCGAGGCTACGATCCCACCTTCGGCGCAAGGCCCCTCAAGCGCCTCATCCAGGACGTGGTCGAAGACCCGCTCTCCGAACAGCTCCTCCAGGGCCGCTTTGGACCTGGAGACACCGTGTTCATAGACCGGGACGGGGAGGAATTCACCGTGGGCCCCGTCGCCGAGCTGGCCAAGTCCTGATACCCGCGTCCCCGGTCGATTTGCAAATTGGAAGGGAAGCCCCGGTGGGGCTTCCCTTCCTCCTTTCTCCACCCAGCTTCTAGCCTAATGCCCAAGTCCCAGTCGAAAACGACGTACGTCTGCAGCGAATGCGGGGCAGATAGCCCCCGATGGGAGGGCCGCTGCTCCCGGTGCGGTACGTGGAACAGCCTCACGGAGGTCGTCCAACAGGCCCCGAGACCCGGTGCATCCGGCCCTTCCCTCCCCGCCCGGCCCCCCGTTGAGTTGGCCTCCGTCGACGCCACCGGCGAGGCCCGCATACCCCTCTCCTCCCCCGAATTCTCCCGAGTCCTGGGCGGGGGCGTCGTCCCCGGCTCCCTGGTCCTTCTCGGGGGTGAGCCGGGCATTGGCAAGTCCACACTGCTCCTACAGGTTGCTGCGGACCTGGCTACCTCCGAGTCTCCGGTCCTGTACGTTTCCGGCGAGGAGTCCGAGCATCAAATCAGGATGCGGGCTTCCAGGCTGGATATCCGGGGTCGTAACCTCTTCGTCCACGCCGCCAATGACCTGGACGCCGCCCTCCGGTACATGGACGAGACCTCTCCTCGCCTGGCCATCGTCGACTCCATCCAGACCGTCTTTCTCAGCCGTTCCGGCAGCTCGCCGGGAAGCCCCGGACAGATAAGGGAGGCCACCTGGCGGCTTCTCGAATGGAGCAAGAGCAGCGGCGTCCCCGTGATGATATCCGGGCACGTCACCAAGGAGGGCGCGATCGCCGGCCCCCGGATGCTGGAGCACATGGTCGACGTAGTCCTGTATCTCGAAGGCGACGTGTACAGCCCCTACCGCCTCCTGCGCGGCGAGAAGAACCGCTTCGGCTCCACCAACGAGGTCGGCATTTTCGAAATGACCGAACGCGGCCTGACCGACGTCCCCGACCCCTCCCGGGCCCTCCTCTCCGAGCGCCGGCCCGGCGGCATAGGCTCCGTCATCGTCCCCGTTATGGAGGGGACCCGCCCCCTCCTGGTCGAGGTCCAGGCCCTCACTAGCATGACCCCCTTCAACCTCCCCAGACGCACCGCCAATGGCATAGACGTGAACCGCCTTCTTCTAATCACCGCGGTCCTCGGCAAGCGGATGGGCGCCCGGCTTGCCAACCAGGACGTTCTCGTGAACGTCGTCGGTGGACTCCGCATCCGGGAGCCCTCGGCCGACCTCGCCGTGGCCCTGGCCGTCCTCTCCAGCCTGAAGGACAGGCCCGTGCATGACGGCCTCATCGCCGTGGGAGAGGTGGGGCTGGGCGGCGAGCTGCGGTCCGCTCCCCACCTGGCCCGCCGGCTCCAGGAGGCCGCCCAGCTTGGTCTGGATACGGGTATAATACCCGCATCCACTCCCAAGGGATTCGTGGCCCCCCAGGATATGTCGTTGGTCAAAGTGTCAAACCTTTCGGAGGCGGCTAGAGCGGCCCTCGAAGCCCGGGCCCGCAAAACATGACNNGCGGCCCTCGGCGACCACGCCCTCGCGGTAACCGCCGACTCCCCCAGCATCCCCCGCTCCGAGCTCCGCGCCGCCCGGGCCCTTGCCCGGCAATTCGGCTTCCGGCACCGGGTCATAGACACCTTCGAGACCCAGGACCCCCGCTACCAGGAGAACAGCCCCCAGCGCTGCTTCTTCTGCAAAGGCGAGCTCTACTCCCGCCTGCTCCCCATCGCCGAGGAGGAAGGGCTTGATTGGGTTGCCAATGGGACCAATTCCGACGATCTCGGCGACTTCCGACCGGGCCTCGACGCCGCCCGACGCTCCAACGTTCGCAGCCCTCTCTGCGAGGCGCGGCTAACAAAGCAGGAAATCAGGCTGCTTTCCAGGAGACTCGGCCTGCCCACGTGGGACAAGCCAGCCATGGCCTGCCTCGCCTCCCGTGTCCCCTACGGCGACAAGGTAACCGTCGAAGTCCTCCGGCAGATCGAAGCCGCTGAGGACTATCTCCGTTCCCTCGGCATCCGGGACCTGAGAGTCCGCCACCACGACCGCATCGCCAGGATAGAGGTTGACGACCACGGCATCGGCCTTCTCGCCAAGCAGGAGGTGCGACGGGACCTGGTCCGGCATTTCCGCACCCTCGGCTACACCTACGTTACCCTGGACCTGGCGGGTTTCCGCTCGGGCAGCCTCAACGAGGTCCTGCAACTCTCCCGAAAACCCTCCGGCGGCCCCGTCACCCCCGCCAAGAGCAGGGAGTAGCCCCCCGCCCTCCTGGGCCTCCCTCCCCTCCCCGCCATGAGTTATCTATTCGGCGATACGACAACCGCCCAGCGCAGGCTAGACGTCCTTGCCCGCGCCTTCCAGGGCCCGACCCATGAATTCCTGTCTGGTTTTGAGCCCTCGGGCATTAACCTGGCCCTGGACCTGGGATGCGGGCCCGGCCACACCACCCAACTCATCGCCGATCTACTGCCTTTCAACAGGGTCGTCGGGCTCGATAAATCGACCCAATTCATTGCCTCCGCCTCCGATTCGGCTTCCCCGCGAGTCTCTTTCATCCAGCACGATGTAACTGCATTCCCTTTTCCCGTTCCCGCCGCCGACCTGATTTTCTGCCGTTTCCTACTGCCCCACCTTTCCAACCCCGCCCAGGCCGTTGTCGGTTGGGCGTCCCAGCTCTCCGACCGCGGCTTACTCCTAATAGAAGAGGTAGATTGGATAAACACCCGGCACCCGGTCCTGGAATCTTACCTGACGGCCCTGGCCCGTGTGCTCGATGCCCAGGGCGCCGCCCTGTATGCGGGCGCTCAAATGCCCGAACTGATCAACGGCGCACCCCTTAAAATGACTTCCGACGTCACCCGTCGGCTCCCCGTCTCCAACCACGACGCCGCAACCATGTTCTCCATGAACATCCGATCTTGGGGAACGACCCATCCCGCCATATCCCTGTACGGCTCATCTTTCCTCCAGTCCCTCCGCAACGACCTCGAGCAAATGACCGGGGATTATTCCGGTGAAGAGTCCGAAATCGAGTGGGGCATGAGACAAATGGTCTTGGAGCCGAGATGAAGGCCGCATACTTCAACTGCGTCGGCGGTGTCAGCGGGGACATGGTCCTCGGGGCCCTTGCGGACGCCGGCCTGCCCATCGACTCCCTCCGCAGCGAGCTCGCCAGGCTCGGCATCCAGGGGTATGAAATAGATGCTTACCCAGATGCCCGGGCGGGCGTCGCCGGGACGCGGGTGACCGTAACCGTGCCGTCCGCGCCCCAACCCCGTCGCAACCTCAATGACATTCTTTCTCTAATAGGTGAAAGCCGCCTGAAGTCTGCGGTGAAGGAAAAAGTATCCGGGATATTCCGCCTCCTGGCCCAGGCCGAGTCCCGGGTACACCGTCTCCCCTTGGACCAGGTCCACTTCCATGAGGTAGGGGCCGTCGACGCGATAGTCGATATCGTCGGGGCGGTCTGCGGCCTGGACCTTCTTGGCGTGGAGCGGGTCTACTGCTCCCCGATACCTCCCGGAAGCGGGACCGTTAAGTCCGAGCACGGGGCGCTGCCCGTCCCCGCCCCGGCCACCGTCGAGCTCATGGCCCTTGCCGGGGCGCCCTTCGCCCCGCCCTCCCTCCACGCTCCTCCCACCGAGCTTTCCACCCCCACCGGTACGGCCATAATGGCCGCTCTCGCCGAATTCATACAGCCGGAGATGCACATGGAGGCCGCGGGTTACGGCATCGGCCAAAAGGACATGGGCGAATATCCGAATGTCCTGGGCCTCTGGCTGGGGCAGGTGTACCACCATCCCGGCGCCCGGCGCCTGCTGGTCATGGAGACCAACATCGACGACATGAGCCCCGAGATCTACCCCTACATCATGGACCGACTCTTCGAAATCGGCGCCCGGGACGTCTGGTTCACCCCTATCCAGATGAAGAAAGGCCGCCCGGCCCACATGATCAGCGTTCTGGCCAACCCCGTCGACCGCGATAGCATAGCCCGCAAGCTTTTCGAGGAGACCACCACCCTCGGAGTCCGAGTGAGGGAAGTCCTTCGCTATGAGGTCGAGCGCCGAGTGGAAAAAGTGGAAACGTCCCTGGGCCCGGTGCGGGTCAAGCTGAAAGTCGAGGCCGGAACACCCGTCTCCCTCTCCCCCGAGCACGATGACTGCGCTGCCATCGCCTCCCGGACAGGCCTTCCCCTCAAGGACGTTTACCGCATCGTCACCGGGGAGGCTTCGCGCTTCTTGAAGCGCTCCCCAGAAGACAGCCCCGGTTCCGGGCAATAGCCGCGTATATCCGCACCCCCAGGAACCGTGC
>JAAXHX010000401.1 GCA_012270635.1 Dehalococcoidia bacterium
CGAGACGTCCATGCCCGCTCCAACGCCCACGCCGAGGCCTGCCCCCACGCCTACGCCCATTCCTCCACCCACCTCAACCCCAAGACCCGTGCCGACGGCCACTCCCGTGCCGACGCCTACCCCCGTACCGCTATATGCCACCGCGTGGAACAGGCTTGAGAACGCCCGTTGGCTAGACCGGACCGACCCGTCCCTGGCCCGGGCCATCAAATCACTCTCGTGGGTTGAGGACGGCATTGACGGTGGGGAATCCGAGGTGCTCCAAGACATTCTGTACATCGCAGTGGATAGCCGTCCGGCAGTCTCGGATATCGTTGCCCTGGACTGGGTGCAGGACGGCGTTGAAGAAATGGAGGCTCAGGCTATTAAGTGGATCAACAATTTCAGCGACGGCGGAACCATCTCGTCGGTGGTGGTTCTGGGGTGGGTGCAAGACAACATCGAAGACTTGGAAGTGAAGACGATTGAGGAGTTGTCCTATATCGACTATCACGATTCAACGGTCGCTTTGGCAGTGATAGGGCTAGGGTGGGTGCAGGACGGTATCGAAGACTTGGAAGCCCAGACGATTCGGGAACTGTCCTATATAACCTACAAAGACGCGGGAGTCGCGTCCGCAGTAATAGGACTGGGGTGGATACAGGACAACATCCAGAACTTGGAGTGGCAGGCCATTGACTGGATCAATAATTTTAGTGACCCGAAGGTTGCCTTCTCGGTTGTCGGGCTGCCCTGGATAGGAGATGGCATCGAAGAACAGGAGGTTAGGACGATTAAGGAGTTGTCCTATATTGCCAATCGCGATTCAAGCGTCTCCTTGTCGATTGTTGAATTGAGTTGGGTGCGGGACGGCATTGAAGGGTCAGACGCCCGGGCCATTGAAGAAATCGGATACCTTTCTGCTTCAGACGCGGAGGAAACATCCCGAATCGTGGCTATGCCCTTTCTTGAAACCCTTGAACCCTCCGACATATCGGCCTTGGATTCCCTTGCCTCCCTAGCAACCTTCAGGGAGGCCGACTTCCGCCGCGTCCTCTCCCATCAAACCCTGAAAAATGGCATCAGGGATGATTGGGCGAAGATAGTCGCCACCCTGAACGGCGTGAGCAGGACCAACCCCGACCTGATAGATACCCTCTTAGACCCGAGCCAAGTCTTTCTTGATGAGCGCATCATCGACCTGCCCCTGGCCGGAGAAATAAACCTCACCATCATCAGAACTGGGCCGGGCACTGAGCGTAGCATGGACTTGCTGGAACATGCGACACGTACGATTGAAGCGTTTATGGCAGCGCCTTTCCCCAGCAATTACGTTGGCTTATTGTTTGAAGAAGCGGTTGTTGGAAATTACGCCGGGGCCAACTTTGGCACCCACATAGCCGTGCGCCCTAAATATGACGTCGATGACGGCGGTTATGAGGCCGGGTATGCTGGCCATCTTATTGCCCACGAAGTGGCCCATTATTATTGGAACAACAGTAGAGAGTGGGTCGACGAAGGAGCTTCGGAATTCATTGGCTCCATCTCGGAGTTCGCCCGCACCGGCCAGCCGGTGGAGGCTACCAACTACCCTTGCGCCTATACCCGAACCATTGCCCAACTGGAGAGTCTGGACCCCGAGAGAGGGGATGACGTATTCACCTGTAACTACGCCCTTGGCGAACGCCTCTTCGTAGACCTCTACCGCAATTTTGAGGACGTGAACTTCAGGCAAGGTCTGCGTAACCTCTATCTATGGTCGGCAATGGAAGACGAGGATGAAACACAGGCTGGTACGGATGTCGGCATAGACCACCTCAGGACCGCCTTCAAGGCGGTCGAAGGTATCGAGGCTGCCGTTGTCGACAAGGTAATCGCCCGCTGGTACGAAGGAATAGAGCCGTATGGAGCCTCGGTGCGGGACACCACACCGGCGAACCCTCACTTCCAAACCGTCGACGGCCGCATCGACTTGGCTTACCTGTCAGAGACCATTGAAGGAACGCCCCTAACTAGCATTTCCGCCAGGGCTGCCGATGACCAGGTTTGGCTCCGCTTGGGCTACAGCTATTCCGTGGGGTCGGTCACCGACGTACCATTGGAACTGGTGACCTACTACGAAGACGGGTTCGTGGTTGACCGCTATACCGTGTTCTTCACGGCTCAACCCGGCTACAGGGGATGGTGGTGGCTTCCGGTGGGACCCGGAGCGAACAGACTTTGGGCTACGGGCCACTACTGGGTGCACGTCTACAACGAAGGCCGAAAGCTGGTAGAGCTGGAATACGAGGTCACACCCTAGCCTAGTGAACCGGCTGGGGTACCGGGGGGCGGCCCATACGGCAGATCCGCCTCCGGTTCCTGTGATGTTTGACAAGGTCTGGGGTTTTGAGTAGCTTTATCACAACCTCCCACCTTACTAGGGGGAGAAATAGGGTTTATCCGGTGATGTTTGACGCTATGATCACTGCAAAAGCAATAGAAACATTCCGCCCATACTCTTCAGCGCCGGGAGCACATACATGATAGCGAGAATTCCCGTGTTGCTGGAGCCCCAGCCCGAAGGGGGGTACACCGTTACTTCTCCCTTACTACCCGAGCTAATAACGGAGGGCGACACCATTTCTGAGGCGCTGGCAAACGTCGAAGACGCTTTTGCAGCAGTTGTGGAAGTCTACAAGGATATGAGTCGTCCGCTGCCCCCCAGCATATATGTAGAC
This sequence comes from Dehalococcoidia bacterium, assembly GCA_012270635.1. The sequence goes on from JAAXHX010000401.1 coordinate 2,700, forward strand.
GATGGCGACGGTCCCGTGTCTGTAGAGACCGTCGTTTCCACTCCGTGAGGTACAGAGAGGCTTCCCGCAAGCTGACGAGGCTGGGGTGCTACGAGGTTCCAAGAAGGAGCGGGGGTTCTCACCGGAAATGGTTCAATCCCCTATCTGAGAAAGACGCTGTTTTGCCCGACCGCAGAGGGCGTGATCTGAAGATCGGCACCCTGCGCTCGGCTATCCGTCAACTGGGCATCGACTGGCAAGAGTTTCTTGACGCATAGCACAGGCTACGAAGGGAATTGCCCTCCCGACTACTTACAGCATCGCAAAGCCCGCTAGCCTAAGGCCGGCCCGCTTCCGGCTCCAGGGGTGGGGTGTCGGGGGTCGGGGCCCGATGCTCGCGCGCCGGCGCATCCTTCTCCTTCTCGGCGACGGGCGGGGGCGCCTTGGCCGCCACAACGGCCGGCACCACCACCGATAGGTTGGCGACGGGGTCGGCGTCGAAGGCAGCGTCCAGGTCGTCGCCGTCCAGGGTCTCGACCTGGATGACGTACTCGGCCAGCTGCGCCAGCTTCACCTTGTTGACGATGAGGATGTCCCGGGCCGTGTTCTCGGCGGCACGGATCAGGTCCCGGATCTCCTTGTCTATGCTGACGGCGATCTCTTCGCTGTAGTTGCGCTGCTCCGACAACTCCTTGCCGAGGAAGACCAGCTCTTCCTTGTGCCCGAAGGTCCGGGGCCCGAGGTTGTCGCTCATCCCGTACTCGGTGACCATGCGCCGTGCCAGCTTGGTCGCGTGCTCCAGATCGTTGGAGGCGCCGGTGGTGATCTCGTCGAAAGTCAGGGCCTCGGCCACCCGCCCCCCGAGGGCCGTGGCCAGCATGGCCTTGAACTGGGAGCGGCTGTACAGGTACCGGTCCTCGGCGGGGAGAAGACGAGTGTAGCCGCCCATGCCCCCCCGGGCCACGATGGATATCTTGTGCACGGCGTCGGAGTGCTCCATCATCCGGGCCACCAGCGCGTGCCCGACCTCGTGGTAGGCGGTGATCGCCTTTTCCTTTACGCTGATGAGCCTGCTCTTGCGCTCCGGCCCGGCGATGACCCGGTCGATGGCCTCTTCGACCTGGCGGGTGGTGATGGTCTTCTCGCTGTGCCGGGCGGCGAGGATCGCCGCCTCGTTGACCAGGTTGGCGAGGTCTGCGCCGCTGAACCCGGGAGTCTGCTTGGCCAGCACTTCCAGGTTCACGTCCTCGGCCATGGGCTTGCCCTTGGAGTGGACGGCCAGGATCTCCCGCCTGCCGTGGATGTCGGGCAGGTCCAGGACGACGCGCCGGTCGAAGCGGCCGGGCCTCAACAGGGCGGGGTCCAGGATGTCGGGGCGGTTGGTGGCGGCGAGGACGATGACATTGGTGGACGAGTCGAACCCGTCCATCTCCACCAGTATCTGGTTCAGGGTCTGCTCCCGCTCGTCGTGCCCCCCCCCGAGCCCCGCGCCCCGGTGCCGTCCCACCGCGTCGATCTCATCCACGAACACGATGCACGGGGAGTTGCGCTTGGCCTGATCGAACAGGTCCCGGACGCGGGAGGCGCCCACGCCCACGAACATTTCCACGAACTCGCTGCCGCTTATGGAGAAGAAGGGGACGCCTGCCTCTCCCGCCACGGCCCGGCTGAGCAGGGTCTTGCCCGTGCCCGGGGACCCGACCAGCAGCACCCCCCTCGGGACTCGCGCCCCCAGGGCCGAGAATTTCTCCGGGAAGCGGAGGAACTCCACCACCTCCTGCAGGTCCTGCTTAGCTTCCTCCACGCCGGCCACGTCCAGGAAGGTGACGGTGGACTTGTTCCCCACGAACATGCGGGCCCGGCTCCTGCCGAAGCCCAAGGCCTGGTTGCTGCCTCCCTGGGCCTGCCGGAGCAGGAAGAGGAGCACCGCGCCGAAGAAGATCAGGGGCAGGAAGTTCAGGAACAGCCCGAATAGGCTGCTTAGCTGGCTCTTCTGCTTGACCCGGATGCTGGGCGGCCCATCCCCGATGTCGACCCCGTTGTTGGCCAGGGTCTCCACGATGCTGGAGCCCGATTCCTTCCGGGACTCGTAGCGCTTATCGTCGAGCGCCGTGACCGTGAGCTTGTCCCCATCAACCTCTATCTCCTTGATCTGCCCCTTCTGGGCCATCGCGATCACCTCGGAGAGGTCTATGTCCTCGGCGCCGGAGGGTTGGAACAGTGTGAAGACAATCGCCACTATCGCGACGATGATGATGAGATAGATGAAGCTGCTTCTCATGACCTGGGCTTTCCCCCTGTGCCTCCAAGGCAATTATATATCATGAAAGGCGCGCAGTGTCGAAGGCCGGGTCGTTTGTGCCGCCCCTTGGCCTGTAATATACTTGTTCCAAAGCGGTTGTCGCGGAAACTCCCGCTCACCCTGAACCTGTCGAAGGGTCGAGCGGCATGGGTGTCCGGCCCCTTGGCGACAGATGGTCCGCAATCCTAGGCAGGTGGAGTCGAACGGCCCCCGGAACCGGGCCTCGGTTAGCAACGCAAGCGGGAATGGAGCATGGATAACGCTATTGGACTGAGTTTGGATGCCCTGGCAAACCAGTTCCTCGAAAGTCTCACCCAGAAGAAACGACAGAAGATGGAACCGGCGGTGTCCGAATTCGTCAGGTGGTTCGGAAAGGACCGCCCGGTGGAAAAGATCACCGGCCAGGAAGTCGAGCGTTATGCCCAGGACCTGAGCATAGCGGCAGCGACGAAAAGCTCGCCTCACGTGCGGGCTTTTTTGAATTATGCCCACAAGCAGGGCATCTTCTCCATCAGCCTCGCCCCGAGCTTTCGGGTCAGGAAGTCGACGGTCTCGGCCAAGGAAGGCCCCAAGCGCGAGAGGGTGGTATCCCAGCTCACCGCCGAGGGGATCGGAAGAGTCCAGACCGAGATCTCGGAGTTGAAGTCCAGGCGCCCGGCCCTCGCCGAGGCCATCCACAAGGCCGCGGCGGACAAGGACTTCCGGGAGAACGCACCCCTGGAGGCGGCGAAAGAGGACCAGGGCCGCGTCGAGTCCCGCATCATGGAGCTGGAAGCGTTGCTGCGCTCCGCCGAGGTGCTGAAGGAAGACCAGGCCCGCAGCGGCTCCAGGGTCGCCATAGGCCGGACCATAGCCCTGGAGAACCTGGCCAACGGCAACAAGGTGCAGTACAAGTTGGTATCGCCCAGCGAGGCCAAGCTCTCAGAGGGGAAGATATCCATCGCGTCGCCGGTGGGCAAGGCCGTCCTGGGCAAATCGGGCGGCGACGAGGTGGTTGTAGTCGCCCCCGCCGGCGCCCTCCGCTTCCGCATCCTGCAAATCGTCTCCTGAGCGGACGGCATACGGTTAAAAGAGAAACGGAACTTTACGATGGTCGCCATAGCATCTGACGATGGCCGTTTCGGGAACTTGGAAGGTCGGGTAGCTGAACAATCGGCTGGCATTCAAGACATCCGATCCGCGGTAAGGGAGCTAAGCGGCCGGATAGATCGAGTCAATGCCCGGATTGACCGCCTGTTTCTGGCAATCCTCGGAATAGGCGCTGCGCAAATCGCTCTCCTTCTGTCTATCGTCATTAGGAACGGCTAGTGCCGGATAGGGCGTCATATAGGCCTAAACTAAAGTAAGTTACCTCGGCTCTGTTAAGCTTTATACCAAGAGTAATGTTGCTAGACGACCTGATAAACACCATCAAAACAGTGCAGGCCCGCATCCAGGAGCACGGGGACAGGCTCAGTAACAATGAATACCGAACGCGCCTGTCGCTCATTGATCCGATACTGAATGTGCTTGGATGGGAAGTCTCGGACCCCAGATCGGTGATTCCTGAATATGAGGTGGGCAACCGAAGGGCAGACTACGCATTGCTGGGAGATGATGGTCAGCCTAAGGCCTTGATTGAAGCCAAGCATCTGGGCGAAATGGCAAACTCTAACAAACATGAAGACCAGGTGTTTGATTACGCGTTCAAACAGAAGGTTAAGTTTGCAGGTTTAACGGATGGAGATAGATGGATTGTTGACGATGTGGTCGCGGGGTTTTCTAGCAATACGAGCCGACTTCTGTTCGTAACGATATCCATGGAACCTGCTTATTCGTGCGCGTTAAAGTTGCTGTTACTGTGGAAGCCATCATTGGCAGTTGGCGAACCTTCCGAGGCCAAGGAGTCTATTTTCACATCACCCATACCGAACGACATCCACTCCCCATCGCCTGAGCGTCAGCCTTCGCTCCCCGAGTCCCAACGCAGTCCTACAGATGCAACTCCGACAGGGATACTCCTGTCAAAGTACAAACCCGACAAAAACAAACAGAAGCCAGCCAGCATCCACCTTCCTGATGGAAGGGAGACCCAACTCGATTACTGGGTTGATATTCTCACTCAGACGGCCGAGTGGTTGATACGCTCAGGAGACCTGACAGCAGATAGGTGTCCTGTATATAACATGAAGAACACTTACTTGGTGAATACCGAACCTGTTGACATAAACGGAAAGAAATTTGAACAACATCGTAAATTAAGCAACGGTCTTTTTATTAAGACCCGCGGAGATAGTCAGGCGCTGATCCGCACTGCACAATTATTGCTAAAGCGTTGCGGACAGGACCCCACCTCCATCTTCCTCAAGCCTAGCTGATGGCAAGAGTGATATCCCACTTGCTTAATCTCCGCACGGTGTAGGCTCCCCACCGCTAACCCATGAACCAGTGGCTCTGGATACCCGTGGCCCTTGGGGCGACCGTCCCGGGCCTCGCCGTCTGGAGCTCCGGCGCCCACCCGCCCGACGTAGCCGCCGCGTTCATCTACGGGCTGGCCATCGTCGGGAGCGCTTTTCTGCTGTCCTGGTCCCTGGAAGTGGCCGAGATAGACATCCCCAGGGCCCTTGCCATCTCCGTCCTCGCCGTCGTCGCCGTCCTCCCCGAATACGCCATTGACGTATATCTGGCCTGGACCGCGGCCTACATCCCCGAAAACATAGCCCTCGCCACCGCCAATATGACCGGCGCCAACCGACTCCTCATTGGCATCGGTTGGAGCCTGGTCGTATTCCTCTACTGGTTCAAGACCAGGAAGAGGAATCTCGCCATCGGCGGAGCGGCCTCTCCCGCCCTCGCCATCCTCCTCATCGCCACCCTGTACGCCTTCACAATAGTGCTCAGGGGTCAGCTCCACCTCGCCGACACCCTCGTCCTTGGCGCCCTCTTCTGCCTCTTCGTATGGACCAACTTCAAATCAAAGAGAGTGAAGGCGGAGCTGGTCGGGCCATCGGCCCTAATCGGGGCCCTGTCTACGGCAAAGCGGCGCGCGGTGGTCATAGTCCTGTTCGTGATAGCCGCAGGCACCATTCTGCTCATGGCCGAGCCCTTCGTTGAGAGCCTCAAGGACACCGGACACAGCCTCGGCCTCAGCGAGTTCCTCCTCATCCAATGGATCGCGCCCATGGCCTCGGAGGCCCCGGAGATACTGCTCGCGGTGATTTTCGTGCTCAGGGGCCGGGGCGAGGACGGTATCGGGATCCTGGTCTCCTCCAAGGTAAACCAGTGGACATTACTGGTGGCTACCCTGCCCGCCGCCTACAACATCTCAGCCGGCTCCCTGGACGGATTGCTCATGGACAA
>JAAXHX010000003.1 GCA_012270635.1 Dehalococcoidia bacterium
GGAAGACGCGACGCCGGAGTCGGGGGTGCCCTTCGAGATTTTTGGGCAGATAGTAATCGTCGAAGATTACGTGGGCTCGGGCACCCTGCTCGACAGCCATCCTGACGAGTTGATGGACTACGTGAAGTCCACCCTGGAGGCCGGGAAGCGGGCCACGGGCGCCAACTATGCCAAGGCCATGTCTAGGCTGTGGAAGTTCCGGGCCCGGATGGAGGACTTCTTCCAGGAATACGACCTGCTGTTGACCCCGACGACGGCGATGCCTGCATACCTCGTCGGCCAGCGACCCACGGAGATCATGGGACAGCAGGTCAGCAAGCTGTGGGGCCCGACCCCCTTCACCGCGAGCTTCAACCTAACGGGCAATCCCGCCGCCAACGTCCCTTGCGGTTTCTCGTCGGAGGGCTTGCCCATCGGGTTGCAGGTAGTGGGGAGGTGGGGCGACGAAATGACCGTCCTTCGGGCGTCGGCGGCGCTGGAGGGGGCTCGGCCCTGGGCCGACCGAGCGCCGGAGATTGCCCAGGGCTAGACGGAATTCCACGCTGTCGTTCGTATTCGCCCTAGACCTAAAGGAAGACACGATAGCTAGACTGGGGGAGATGCCATGCCGGGACCATTAGAGGGAATCAGGGTAGTGGAGATGGCAGTCATACACGTGGGCCCTCCCATTGGCTACATACTGGGAGACCTGGGGGCCGAGGTGCTCAAGGTGGAACGCCCCGATGGAGGAGACCCGACCCGCTCCAGGGGCACCTTCTGGTTCGATGCCGTCAACCGAAACAAGAAGAGCATCACGTTGGACCTGAAGCGGGAGTCGGGGCGCGAGGCGCTGCACCGGCTGATTGGCAAGGCGGACGTGTTCGTATCCAACTTCCCGCCGGGCCTGTTGGAGCGGCTCGGGGCGGACTACGAAACGCTTTCGGGGATAAACGGCAGGCTTGTTTACGGCCAGGTCGGGGCCTGGGGGCCGATGGGAAAGGACAAGGACCGCAGGGCCTTCGAGGCCCTGGTCCAGGCCCGGAGCGGATTCACTGCGACGATCAGCGGAGGCGTGGAGGCCGAACCCCTTCTGTTGGAGGGCGGCCTCTTCGACCAGACGACGGGCACGGTAATGACCTACGGCATCCTGGCGGCATTGGTGAACCGGGAGCGGACGGGGCGAGGGCAGATGGTCCAGGGGTCCCTGCTGGGAAGCGCGATGCACTTTCAGCACGGAGCGGTCAATTATGCGCTGTGGTCGGAAAAATTCCCGGACATGGACCTGCCACCCGGCGAGGGTTCGCCCCTGCATCCCAGGAATGACAGGTCCAAGTCCACGAGCCTCCTCTACAACTGGTACCAGTGCGCCGACGGCCGGTGGATAATGTTCTGCGAACCGGCGCCCGACCGGTGGTGGGAGGAGTTTTGCAACGCTATCGGGGCGGGGGAACTGGCCGCAAAGTCACCCCAGGATGGAGACTGGGCCGGACTGATGGGCAAACTGGACGAGATATTCGCAGGGAAGACGTTGGCCGAATGGCTGGAGACGCTTAAAGAGGCGGGCCTGGAGATGGCTTACTCGCCGGTCAACTCCATGGCGGAATTGGCGGCGGATCCCCAGGCCCGTGCCAACAACTACATCGTCGACATAGACCACCCCGAAAGGGGGAGAATGCCGGCCGCGGGCGTGCCCCTGCTGTTCTCTGGGACGCCGGTGGGCAAGGTGTCGGCGGCGCCTGCCCTTGGGGAGCACAACGAGGAGGTGATGACGGGTGTCGGGGGGTTCAGCCCCGAGGAGTTCGCCCGATTGAAGGCAGACGGGGCATTCGGCTAAACTGGACGAGACCCGCCAGTAAGTTCGTACGCGCCCCGACCGGAAAGGAGTGGAGGAATGATCGACTACAAACTGATCTCGGCGGACTCCCACGTGGACGAACCCTTGAGCATGTGGCAGGAGAGATTGCCCGTCGAATACCGGGACAAGGCGCCCCACAGGGAAATGGTCGATGGAAAGCTGTTGGAAATCAGGGACGGCCTGCGGCCCAGGCGGGTGGAGCTGGGGTCGGAGGAGATGGAGAAGGACGACCTGATGCGGGAAGAGGCGGTGACGGGGGGTTGGGATGTCCGGGTTCGTCTCGAGGCCCAGGACACGGACGGCGTCGCTGCGGAGGTGATCTACCCGAACTACGGCCTCGAAATGACCGCCTCCCCGGACCCGGGATTCCAAATGGCCGCAGCGCGGACTTACAACGACTGGGTTGCAGAGCTGTTCGGGCCCCACACCGACAGGTTTGCCCTGGCCGCCCTGATCCCGGTGATCGATATCGAGGGGGCCGTGCAGGAGGTGTACCGCACAGCCGGGATGGGGCTCGGGTCCATGTTCCTGCCCAGCAAGCCGACCCTTCCCTACAATAGGCCTGAGTACGAACCCCTGTGGAGCGCAATTGAGGAAGTCGGGCTGCCGGCGAACTTTCACATAAGCAGTGGCCGGGACCCGCGCATCGAACGTGGGCCGGGAGGGGCGGTCATAAACTACGTGATGGGCGCCTTGGTGGACGGCATAGACGTTGCGACCTACCTGTGCTCCTCGGGCGTGCTGATGAAGCACCCGAAGATGAAGTTCGTCATCGTCGAGTCGGGGATAGGTTGGATAGCCTGGAACATGTTCGCCATGGACGAGGGTGCGGAGAAGCACCACATGTGGGTCAGGCCCAAGCTGGACATGAAGCCCAGCGATTACTTCCGCCGGCAGGGATATGCGACCTTCGGGGAGGATGCCGTGGGCCTGTCCAACATCTCATTCACCGGGGCGGAGTGCCTGCTGTGGGGAAACGACTATCCCCACCATGAGGGCACGTGGCCCCGCTCCCGGGAGGCGATAGAAAGGCAGTTTGCCGGGGTCCGGGAGGACCACAAGCAGCTGATAGTAAGCGCCAACGCGGCCTCGCTGTACGGGTTTAGCGCAAATTAGGGAGGAGGGAGGACCCCCCACCCACTCATACTTTCCTTCGACAGGCTCAGGATAAACTGGGGGCTCAGCACGAGCGGCCCCGGCCCCTCTCCCGGGAATGGATTCCGGCTCGGGGGCCGGAATGACGGAGAGAAGGAGGATGGATTCCCGGTCGGGGTCGGGAATGACGGGGGAGGGGTCGGGGATGATGGGGGAAGGGCGTCGGGAATGACGGGGGTTGGGAATGATGGGATATGGGGGAGGGAGAGGGGGCAATTTTACATAAGCCGTCCTGATTTTACATAAGGATTGAGAAATGCAGCAGCACAGCATGTACCGAGGCCCCAAGGTCTGGCCCTTCAGCGGGATTCCTTCGTTCCTGCGGTCGAGGATCGTGACCGACCTTGACCAGCTTGAAGCCGACATCGCAGTGATGGGCGCCCCGACCGACGAGGGCTCCCCCTTCATGGGCGGGGCCCGGTTCGCGCCCCAGAGCATTCGGCAGCACTCCATGAGGTTCGGACAGGAAGGCTTCTACAACTTTTCGGAAAACAAGGAGTACCTGGAATACGAGATGAAGAACGGGCGCATCGCCGACGTGGGGGACGCGCCCGTCATACCGACCAACGCCGAGGACACCTTCTACAACATCACGGCCATGACCAGGAAGGTCCTGGACAGGGGAGCGATGCCCGTAGTCCTGGGCGGCGACCACGCCATCACCTTCCCCGTGGTCCGAGCCTATGAAGAGCCTCTCTACGTCTTCCACTTCGACGCCCACATAGATTACTCGCCCTTCATGCACGGGTTCGAATACACCAACGGCCACGCTCTGCGGCACATCAACGCGATGCAGAACGTGGAGTCGATATTCCAGGTCGGGATCCGAAGCCTGCGCAACAACAAGGAATGGGTCGACGATTCCTTCCGGGACGGCAACCGCATAGTGAGCATGGAGGAGTTCCGGGACGTCGGGTACAAGGGCCTGGTGGAGGAGCTTCCCGCCGACGCCAAGTGCTACGTGACCATCGACATAGACGTGCTGGACATGAGCCTGGTCCCGGGCTGTGTCTCGGCGGAGCCCAACGGAATGCTCTACGAGGAGCTCAAGAAGACCCTCAAGGTCCTCGCCGAGCACACGGACGTCATTGGCTTCGACTTGTGCGAAGTGAACCCCCAGCTCGACGTCGGGACGGGGGTGACGTCCTACTTGGCCGCCCACACGGTCATGGAGTTCCTGGGCGACATTTGCGACCAACCCCGCTGGATTGCAAAGCGGGAGGACCGCTAATTGGGAACCCTATCCCCGCAGATGCTCTTGCGTGTAGGGACGAGCGCGCCGAGGCGGCCCTCTACTTTATTACCAGGTCCCTGGGGAAGTCGGACAGGACCTGGGGCCCCGACTCGGTGACCAAGACCGTGTCGGAGTAGATGACCCCTATCTCGCCGTCGATCTTGACGTCCGGGACGAGGTGGAAGACCAGGCCCGGCTCCAGGGGCGTCTCGTCGTTTTCGATGATGCTCATGAGCCGGCCCTCGCCCCAGTCGGGAGGGAAGCCGATGCCGATGAGGTAGCCGCAGCGGTGTCGGAAGTGGTCTGCCAGTCCCTGGTCCTCCATGTAGCCCCGGGCGGCCCTGTCGACGGATGCGGAGGTTGCGCCGGGCTGCATAGCCTTGATGGCCCGCTCCAGGGCGCCCCGTGAGGCGTCGGCCAGCCGTTTGGCCAGGTCGGACGGCTCCCCGACCACCACGCCCCGGGACAAGGCGGCGTTGTATCGCTTGTACGTTCCGCCCATTTCGAGATAGAGGATGTCCCCGCGCTTGATCGGGTTTCGTTCCCATGTGGTGAACCCAAGACCCCCTCGGGCGCCGGTGGCCACCAGCATGGCGTGGCCCAGGTACTCGCTGCCGGCCTTTATCGAGGCGTAGTAGGCGGCGGCTGCGGCGTCGTTCTCGGTGGCGCCCTCCTCTATGGCGTCGATGCAGCCCTGCATGGCGGCTTTGCAAGTCTGCGCCGCCTCCCGGATGTACTCGATTTCCCGGGGGGACTTGACCCGGCGCACGGCTTCCACCAAGCCCGCCGTCTCCACGAAATTCGTCGCCCCACAGCTGGCGACCAGGGCGTTGTGGTGCCCGATGTTGTAGAACCACGCCTGCTGGTCGTAGCCCACGCTCTTGCCAATCAGCCCAGCTGAGTCGAGGGCCAGCTTGGTGGTGGCTATGGGGTCCTGGACGTCGGTCCAGCCCTGCACGTCGTCGACCCATGAGGTGTGCTTTACCATGCTGGATATCAGGTCTCTCACCACTATCGTCGCGCCCTTGGGGGTCAGGACCAGGGCCGTGTAGGTGAAATACCCCACGCTGTGATAGCCGGTGAGGTAGAAGATGTTCTCAGGGGAATGGACCATGAGGCCGTCGACGCCCTTGCGCTCCATCGCCTCAAGGACCTTTTCTACACGGGTGCGGTATTCCTCGGCTGTAAAGGGAAGGTTCGGATTGTGTTGCAACTGGATACCTCGCGGGATTGGGTGGAGAGAGTATACCATCGCCCTTATGACCATCGTCCTTATGCCTTCCCAAAACAATGTCGGGGCTCGGAACGGGTTATATGAGAAGGGCTGAGGCCCGGACAATTTGACAACGGGGCTAGGCGTCTATAGAATTCCCCAATCTCTAAATTGGGGAAGGAGGTTGCCCGAACCGGCTCCAGGGCAAGACTTCTCTCAAGACTTGTTGACTGCCCGCTAACGGAAATCATCACCCATGCTGATGATTTGCCAGAGACTCAGGAGGGATTATGAAACGCACACCTACAGCGTCCAGGCGAAAATTGGACAGGAGATGGGCCTTGCTCGTGGCAGCCGGCCTGTTGACCCTGCTGCTGGTGCTGGCGGCATGTGGCGAAGCGGCTACCGCCACCCCGGAGCCCGAGGAACCCGACACCACCATGGACACCGGCGACGATGCCATGGACGACGACGACAAGATGATGACCAAGGTGAGGCCGAGGTCCGAATGGACGGCTGAGAACCCCGCGACCCTGGAAGAGTTGGAGGCGGAAATCTCCAACTACCGCGGCCAGAGCTTCACGCAGACCAGCTGGGGCGGCGGTTGGCAGGGCGCCATTCGACAGGCTCACATGATCCCGTTTGCGCAAAAGTTCGGGATTGAGGTAGTGGAGGACAGCCCCGTTGAGCTGGCGAAGATAAAGGCCATGGTCGAGACGGGCAACGTGACCTGGGACGTCGTCGACTTCGGCACCCGTTGGGTCTACACCCTCGGCGAGCCCGGTTTCCTTGAAGAACTGGACCCGGCGGTCCACAACGGATACCTGGCCGGAAACCCCGAAATTACCAAGACTCCCTGGAGCGGCGGCGCAGGCGTCCTTTGGTCGACCGGGCTGGCATACAGCCTTGATGAATACCCCAACCACGAAGGCGCACCCAAGAATTGGGTGGACTTCTGGGACGTCGATGGCGTACCGGGGTTCAGGTCCCTGGGAGACCGGCCCAATGAGAACGTAATCTTTGCCCAGATGGCCCTCTACCCCGAGAAATTCGACTCGGCGGAAGGCCGGGCGAGCATCGCCAGCCTGGATGACGCACAGGTGGAAGAGTCCTTTGCTCACCTCAGGCTCGTCAAGGACCACCTGGTCAACTGGTGGCACACCGGCACCGACTGCCCCCAGGGCCTGATAGCGGGAGACTACACCATCTGCTCCGCCTGGAACGGCAGGATCTGGAACGCCCAGCAAGAAGACGACGACTCTCCCCTCTACTACTGCTACGAGTGCGGGCACATCAACCAGACGGGCGTCTACTCCATCCCCAAAGGTTCCCCCAACAAGGACTTGGCGGAGCTGTACATGGCGTGGATGGGCTACCCGGAGAACGCGGTGCAGGTGTCCAACTACATCACCTACGGGCCTTTGCACGCAGAAGCCGTAAAGCTTGCCGCCGAGGTGATTGACCCGGCCATTGTCAATGACCTTCCGACTTCTCCCAAAGCTCTGGAGAAGGTCATCATCATGGATGAGTACTGGCTGGGCACCAACCTGGATTCCGGTCAGATGCTGATCGAAAAGTTCCACGAGTTGCTGCAGGAGTGACGGTCCCTTTAACCGGGAGAAAAGACAGGCAAACAGCGTAGAGGTGGAGGGGGCTCGCGCCTCCTCCACCTCAGCGCAGACAGCACCCAATTCACAGTACTGACATTCGTTCACCCGACTACTTGAGAGACCGGCAAAACCGCAAGTCATATTAAGGCAGTATTTTCGGAGCAGTAAGACAAATTTACCCATCCTCGAGGAGAACGCCTATGTAACAACCGCCCCGGCATTGGAACATGGCAATGACCGCGTCGGAACAATTCTGACGCGTAAATGCTTTAGATAGGAGAGCTTATGCAAATTGGAAAGAAGAGAATAAAAATGAGCCGGCGTCGGGCCATCGTGGGCGCGCTGGGGCTCGTTCTCATCGTCCTGCTCGTGGTTGCCGCTTGTGGCGAAGCCGCCACCGCGACCCCCGAGCCGCCGGCGGACGAGCCCGTGGATGAGCCTGCGATCGAGGAACCCACCCCCACGGCAGTGCCCGGACAAGTGGTCCAGGCCACCGAGGAGCCGGAACCCGAGCCCGCAGCGCTCCGCCCCATGTCCGAATGGACGGCGGATAACCCCGCTACCTTCGAGGAAATCGAGGCGGAGTTGATGAACTACTCGGGACAGAGCATGAACGTGGTCTCTTGGGGCGGCGCCTACCAGGCGGCCCAGCGCCAGGCCTACTTCCTGCCCTTCCAGCAGAAGTTCAACATCGAGCTAGTTGAAGACAGCCCCGTAGAGTACGCCAAGATCCGTTCAATGGTGGAAACCGGGAACGTGACCTGGGACGTCGTAGACTCGGGCACCAGGGCCGTCTACCAGCTCGGCCCCACGGGCGACCTGGAAGAGCTTACGCCGGCGATCCACAACCGCTACCTCCCCCACTTCCCTCAGGTTGCGATCACTCCCTGGAGCGGCGGCGGCGGAGTGCTCTGGTCCACCGGTCTTGCCTACCAGAAGGACAAGGTCGATGAGCTCTGGGGCGGCAAGAAGCCCAGCGACTGGACTGCCTTCTGGGACACCGAGGCCTTCCCGGGAACCAGGTGGATGGGTCGCAGGGTGAACGAGAACATCTTCTTCGCCCACTTCAACCGCACACCGGAAATCCTCGAGAGCGTAGAAGGCCGAAACGCCATAGCCAAACTCACCGATGAGCAGGTCGACCAGTCCTTCGAAGAGCTGGAGAAGATCAAGCCTCACATCCAGTTCTGGTGGACTGCGGGCACCGACTGCCCGGCGGCCCTGCTGAACGACGAAGCGGACATGTGCACGGCGTGGAACGGTCGAATCTGGAACGTCCAGATCGAAGAGGGTGGAGAAAACATCCACTACTGCTTCGAGTGCGGACACCTCAACCAGACCGACGTGTTCTACATCCCGAAGGGGTCACCCAACAAGACTCTGGCCGAGCTGTTCATCTCCTGGACGGCTGAGCCGCACATCAACGTAGAGATGATCAAGTACATCACCTACGGACCCTTGAACATCCAGGCCCTTCCGCTTGTCACCACAGACCTTGAAGGCGTTGACCAGACGCTCTTAGACAACCTCCCGACCTCTCCCACGGCCCTTGAAAAGGCCGTAGTGGTCGACGAGGTGTGGCTGGGCACCAACCTGGACGACCTGGCCGAGAGGATGGAGGCGTTCCTCGCGGACGTGGCCCAGTAGAAGTTCCATAACGAACCTAGACTCGGCCGGCGCCACTGCCGGACGGGATGAACAAGAGGGGAGCGGCTCTGCCGCTCCCCTCTTGGCTTTCTCTCTGATTGGCCTAGGAACTACTTCATCGGCGAGTAGTCGGTGGGTATGAAGACGGAGCTTTCGTGCTTGGTGACGAGCTCGCCGTCCACCTCGCTGTCGGCGCGCACCTTATTCCACTCGGGGTCCGCGACGAAGGATTCCCAGCACTTCTTCATGTGCTCGGCGTCCTCGAAACCTAGAATGTAGACCAGGACCTCATCCTCCTGGCCCTCGGGGGTCCAGAAGCCGACGATCTTCATCCCGTGCCTTTCGAAAATGTCGCAAGTGTGGTCTCGGAACCTGCGGTTAAGGGCGTCCATCTTTCCGGGCACTGCGTGATATGTCCTGCACTCGTAGATCATCGGGACCTCCTTAGCTTGCCATTCTGGGGACTCTGTATAACCCGAGCGCCGTCTTAGTCGAAGGGGATATGGCGTCCCTGGAGGGATTCGAACCCACGACCCACTGCTTAGAAGGCAGTTGCTCTATCCACTGAGCTACAGGGACGGACCGGAGCCCCTTGGCCCCAGGCTTTCGTTGCGCCGCGTCTATTCTACCGGAAACGCGGTGTCGATCCTGTGGGAAGCCCAGGGCCCGATTCCCGACTTGGACACCGCTGTGATTACCATGCCGTCCAGGTCCGTGTGGGTCGTCAGACGCTTCTGGACCAGCTTTCCCAGAGGTTGGGCGGCCAGCACGGCGGCGATGGCCGCGAGGAAGACCCGGGGCAGGTTGAGGAACCTGTTGCCGGAACCCATCGCCAGCACCGAGGCCACACCGGCCAGAATCCCTGCCACGGCGATGTTCGTGCCACAGAAGGGGGAGAAGGCCAGCTCTCGTTCACCGTTCTTCAATCGACGCAGGGCTTCCCGGGCCGCATCCTCGACCATGGATGTCGGCAGGTTGCCGTAAAGGTGGAACCCCCCGACGGAAGCGCGTCCGGCGATGCGCGTATTGACGCCGCTTCGCTGGAGGAGCAGCGCAATGGTGGCGTGCTCCAGGGCATGGTTCTGTCGTGTGGCCAGGATGGGGCCCGGCGGCCGTTTGTTGAGCACTGTCAGGGTCCTGTTGGGAATCGGCAACTGCGTCAATGGCGGCATGGAACGCTGCTCGGGGCCTATTTTGCCATGCCCGCCCTTCGGCGAACAAGGCCGGGCACGGCCCTTTTGCGGAGTTCTGAATGGTTCTATGGTCGGTACTGTAACGCACCTAGACCTTTTGTGACTAAATCTTGACCCGGTTCTAAAGCGGTGCTAGAGTGATGCCAACCTCAGGAGGTGGGAGGTTATTTTGGCTACTAGGAAGAGCAAACTGATGCGTCGCGTCGAGGAACGCTACAACCGGCCGCTGGAGGAACTGCTGCCGGAGATGTACAACCGCATGGGCTTGCCCGCTATGGCGGAAGACATGGAGGTCAACAAGGGCACCCTGTGGTATTGGCTGCTCAAGTTCGGCGTCAACGTGCGCCGGGTGGCCCTGGCCCCGGGAGAAGTCCTGGAAGTCCGCAAAGTCGGCTGAAGCCGACCAAGGTCCTCGGCTGCAATGCCGAAGGACGCGGCGCGGATAGTTCCGTCCCGATTCTAGACCCCGTCTGAGCGATCAGGCCCGGGTCCGGTTGATTATGGCCGCCAGGTACCCGGCACCGAACCCGTTGTCGATGTTCACGACGGCTATCCCCTGCGAGCAGCTGTTGAGCATCGTCATAAGCGCCCCCAACCCCTTGATGCCCACGCCGTAACCTACGCTGGTGGGCACGGCGATCACGGGGGCCTGCACCAAGCCCCCGATCACGCTGGGGAGTGCGCCCTCCATGCCCGCCACCGCCACGATGACGTTGGCTTTCTGGAGGGTCTCCACGTGGGAGAGGAGACGGTGAATCCCGGCGACGCCCACGTCGTAGAGGGTGAGGGGTTCCTGGCCCATGACCCGACACGTTACGGCGGCCTCCTCCGCTACGGGGAGGTCGGCGGTCCCGGCCGTCACGATAGTCACACCCTGCTTCAGGGCGATCCCCTCCCGACGGTCAAGCCAGATGATTTTAGCGGGCTCGTTGTAGAGGACGTCCGGGATGTGCCCCGATACAGCGTCAAAGACCTCGGGGCCGACCCTGGTGACCATGAATCGGCCCGCCCGCTCGGCCAGCTCCTTCGCAATGGACGTAATCTGCTCGACGCTCTTGCCCTCCCCAAAGACCACTTCCGGGACGCCTTTCCGCAGGCTTCGGTGGTGATCGATCTTTGCGAACCCCAGGTCCTGGTAGGGCAATAGGCGGAGCCCTTCGAACGCTTCATCGACGCTCAAAGTACCGCTTTTCACCTCCTCCAGGATGGACCTGATCCTCTCCGGCTCGATGTCGCTATTCCTCCGCGGAACGGGTCAGGAGATTATATCACCGGTGCGGAGACGGGCATCGGTTGTTACACTCTGACCTGGGCCCGACGCTACCGAGGGGATGAGGCGAACGTGACTGACAAGAAGCAACCGGGCGCACTGGAGGCCGCCCACCGGGGGATGATGAAGGACCTCGCCTCCCGGATAGAAGACGCCAGGGTCCTCGACGCCTTTGCCCGCACACCTCGGGAAGCCTTCGTGCCCGCGGCCCCTCGGGAGCTGGTCTATGGCGACCACCCGTTGTCCATAGGCTACGGCCAAACCATATCCCAGCCCTACATAGTGGCCCTAATGTTGCAGTCCCTCTCTCTGAAGGGGGACGACAATGTATTGGAAGTCGGGACGGGCAGTGGTTATCAGACCGCGTTGATAGCTCAAATGGCGGCGAGGGTTGTGACGGTGGAGCGCATCCCGGAGCTGGCCAGCGAAGCCCGAGGGCGGTTGAGTGCGCTGGGATTCCGAAACGTGAGGGTTGAGGCGGTGGAAGGGGAGTTGGGCTATCCGGAGCTGGCGCCCTACGACGCCATAGTGGTGTCGGCGGCGGCCCCCCGTGTCCCGAAAGCGCTGGTGGACCAGTTGGCCCCGGGCGGCAGGATGGTCTTGCCCGTCGGGGAGAGGGAAGAGCAGGACTTGAAGCTTGTCGAGAAGCGAAAATGGAAGCCGAGGACCAAGGCCCTGGCCCATTGCCGCTTCGTACCGCTGATCGGAGAAGGGGCGTGGAGCCGTTGAAGCGTGCTTGAGGGCTCTACGCCTTTCCCGGCGCGTTGTTAGGGTCGGGGGCCGATGCTATACTGATTTGACAGGTTGCAAGCCCAGCCAGACGCGTATGACTACCAAAACAACGGCAGTCCCGACCGAAAAACGGCCCCTCAATGACTTCGAGGCCGTCATAGGTCTCGAAGTGCATGCCCAGCTGAAGACCCGGAGCAAGATGTTCTGCGGTTGTGCGGCGTCCTATATGGACGCCGAGCCCAACTCCCGGGTCTGCCCCGTGTGCCTCGGGATGCCGGGTGTATTGCCGGTCATCAACCGCCGGGCCGTCGAGTTCACGATAATGACCGGCCTCGCTCTCAACTGCACCATTGCTCGGCACACCAAGTTCGACCGCAAGAACTATCCCTACCCCGACCTGATGAAAGGCTACCAGATCTCCCAGTACGACATGCCTTTGTGCAGCGGGGGCTGGTTGTCGGTGGAGAGCGAAGATGGGGTGAGAAAGGCCAGGCTGAACCGCGTCCACCTGGAAGAGGATACGGCGAAACTGGCCCACGTAGACGGTGACGACGGCGATAGGTGGTCCCGCGTGGACGTGAACCGTTCCGGCACGCCCCTGATGGAGATAGTCGGAGAGCCCGACCTGCGGTCCGCGGAGGAGGCCCGACGCTACCTCGTGAGGCTGCGTACCATATTGCAGTACCTAGGTGTATCCACCGGCAACATGGAGGAAGGCAGCTTCCGATGCGACGCCAACATCAGCATAAGGCCCCGGGGCTCGACCGACCTCAACGCGAAGGTTGAAGTCAAGAACATGAACAGCTTTCGTGCGGTGTACCGGGCCCTCAGGTTCGAATTCGAACGGCAAGTCACCGCCGTTTCGGAGGGACTGCCGGTGCACCAGGAGACCCGGGGTTGGGTGGAGGGGAGGGGCGTCACCGTATCTCAGCGGAGCAAGGAGTATGCCCACGACTACAGGTACTTCCCGGAACCCGACCTCCCCGCCATGACCATCGACCCCGCGTGGGTCGACGAGATCAGGGGTCGGCTCCCCGAGCTGCCAGACACCCGCATCGAGAGACTCGTCTCCGATTTCGGCATCCCGGCGAAGGACGCCGAGACCTTGGTCACCCACAAGGCCATGGCCGATTTCTTCGAGGAGTCTCTCGCCTGCAGCACGAACGGCAAGAACGGCGACGTCGGGAAGAGGGCGCGGGCCATCGGGGTCTGGCTGCTGGGCGACTTCTCCCAGCGCCTCAACGCTGCCGGACAGGACATCGGCCAAGCCAGGGTTACGCCCAAGGCCCTGTCCCGGCTGATCGACCTGGTTGACGACAACACCCTTTCCGGTAAGATGGCCAAGGACGTTTTCCAGGAGATGTACGATACAGGCAAGGGCCCCTCGGCCATCGTGAAGGAGAAGGGGCTCTCGCAGATCACCGACACCGGGGAGATTTCCGCCGTCGTGGATGAAGTCTTGACCCAAAACTCGCAGGCGGTGGCGGACTTCTCATCGGGGAAAGCCCCGGCCCTCACCTTCCTGGTCGGGCAGGTGATGAAGGCCACTCGGGGCAAGGCTAACCCGGCAAAGGTGAACCAGCTTCTAAGGGAGCGCATGAGCTAAGCCCGCATAAGGGCGCAAACGGTAGGCGTAATCGATATGTCATTGCTAAACGTAGTCCAGATAATTATTTCGGTGGCCCTGGTCGCCGTGATCCTGCTCCAGGTGAAGGGCCAGGGGATGGGCGGGGTGTTCGGCGGGGCCAGCACCGGTTTCCGAACGCGCCGCGGGCTGGAGAAGACCCTCTTTCAACTCACCATAGTCCTCATAGGCGTGTTCATCCTCATATCGTTCCTCAGCGTGCGCTTCTCCTGACGGGACCGTGTCCTCGGCCCGAATTAGCCATCCAGCAGTTGCCGGGCTACTAAATTGGCCTCCATAGTTACGCTGACCACCGACTTCGGGTCGAGCGACGGTTATGTCGGAATGATGAAGGGCGTGCTGCTGGCAATCACCCCCCAGGCTCAGATAGTGGACATAACCCACGACATCGAGCACGGCAACGTGCGGGGAGCGGCCTTCGTCCTGGGCATGTCCTACAAATTCTTCCCCAAGGACACGGTCCACCTGGTAGTTGTGGACCCGGGGGTCGGCACCGAGCGGAACCCTCTCTGCCTCAAGGGGGTGGGCCAGTACTTCGTCGGCCCCGACAACGGGGTCTTCAGCCACGTGCTGAACGAAGCCTCGCCGGATACCGACGCCCCGCCAAGCGAGGAGTGCCAAGGTCCCCACCCGCGCCCTCTGCCCGAGGGATTCGAAGGCGTCCGGCTGACCGACACCCGGTTCTGGCTCCGGGAAGTGAGCAACACGTTCCACGGTCGGGACTTGTTCGCTCCCGTCGCCGCCCACCTCCCCGGGACGAAGCCGGCTGAAATGGGGGAACCGGTTACCTCGATCCTCGCGTACCCGCGGCTTAAGGCCAGGATCGATGAGCAGGGCAGGCTGGTCGGGGAGGTCGTCCACGTGGACAGGTTCGGCAACCTAATAACGAGCATCCGGCGGGAGCAACTCTCGGAGGGGCTCGTGAAAGGTACGGTGGAGGGACATCCCTTTGCGGGCCTGGTCCGCAGCTACGGGGACGGCGACGACCTGTTCGCCTTGATTGGCAGTGCGGGATACGTGGAAATTGCGGAGCGAGACGGAAGCGCCGCAGTCCGAACTGGGGCCCGGGTAGGAAGCGAAGTGGCCCTGGAACGGACCCTGTTGTAGACCATGGTCACTAGGAGGAAGCGTTATGGTAGGTCAGATCGTCAAAGAATCCGCAGAGATTGGCAGGACCCTTCCCAGCCGCTACTACTGGGATCTTGATATCTATGAACTGGAGAAAGAGCGCATCTTCTACAAGTCCTGGCTCTTTGTCGCCCACTCCAGCAATCTCCCTCAGCCCGGCGACTATGTGGTCCGCACCATCGCAGGCGAAAGCGTCGTCATAACCCGAGACATGGATATGGAGGTCCACGCCTTCTACAACGTTTGTCGGCACAGGGGGTCGAGACTGTGCACCCAGGTCAAGGGCCATGCACAGGGGGGAGCGCTGACCTGCGGCTACCACGGCTGGACATACTCTATGAATGGAGACCTTGTAGCCGTACCGAAAGAGATGCACATGGGCGGTCTTGCCAAGGAGAAATACCCTCTGTACAGAGTACCCGTAGAGACTTGGCAAGGCCTCATTTTCGTCAACTTGGACCCCGACCCTGAACCCTTTGTCGCAGACTTCGGCGACTTGGACCCCATTCTGACCCGATACGGTCTGCCCGAACTCAAGTCCGGCCACGTGATTTACTACGACGTTGAGTCCAACTGGAAAGAGATATGGGAGAACGCCAGCGAATGCGGACACTGCCCGGGAGTACACCCGGAATTGTGCGAAGTGGTGCCCATCTATAGAACGGGCCTGACCGGGCGGGATTCCGTGGAGGGTACCCTGCTCCTGGGTGAATGGGCCACCATGACCGCCGGTGGCAGGACCAACCAACCTAGATTGAAGAACTTGATGAGGGAAGATATGGGTCGCTTCAGAAGTGTCTCCATGTATCCCAATGTCGTGCTCATATTCCAGCCGGAGTCGATAGTCACCCTCGTGATGTGGCCCGACGGCCCGAACAGGACGAAGATAACTAATGAATTCTTCTTCGACGCCGAGGTTGTGGACAGTCCCGACTTCGACCCCAGTGACACTGTGAATTTCTGGGATCTGTTCAACAAACAGGACTTTGGCGTCTGCGAGCTTGCTCACCAGGGAGTGCGATCCAGGGCCCACAAGCAGGGAGTGCTCGGGCCCGGTGAGGCCCACGTATACCGATTCAACCGGTGGGTGAGGGAGAAACTGGGAGAGGCTTGACCTCTGGTACTGTGGACTTGTACCAATCGGGCGGCGAGACTAGCCTCGCCGCCCGATGACTTTGAAGCGCGAGGGTTAACGCTCTTCCCAGGTCGGCGTCTCCTCGTTTACGCAGTGGAGGAAGACGAAGGCCCCGGTGTTGCCGAGACCCCGAAACTCTCGGGTAAGGGCCTTGACCCTGGCCCGGTAGTCGAGTTCGTCCATGGAGCGGAGGTAGTTGTAGAAGGAGCCGTGGGTCGCGACGAGGGCTCGGCACGTCCTGGCGTTGTCCAC
>JAAXHX010000402.1 GCA_012270635.1 Dehalococcoidia bacterium
GACCACGCCGCCGGCAAAATCGAACCGTACAGGCTGGCCTGCGCCGTTACGCCCTCGCTCTCCACCCGGCCTTCGCAGCACGCTATCACCAGAACCGGCGCCCGGTGCATGTTCTCGGCCAGGTAGGTCGCCGAGTCTCTTATCAGCCCCGCCCGTTGCGTCCTCGGATCGTCCGGGGCGTACTTTGGCGGGTCCTCGTCCCTCATTGCCCGGTAGGGGTAATACCCCCTCTTATAGCAGTCCGCCACTGCCTTCTTCTTCTCCGGGTCCGCGACCACCATGAAATGCCAATGCTGTTGGTTCGACCCCGTGGGTGCCTGCATCGCAATCTCGATGCACCGCTCCAGCACCTCCCGCTCCACCTCCCTGTCGAAATCCAGCCTCTTCCGCACCGTCCTCGTGGTAGTCAGCAATCGGTCCGCCGTTTCGATGTCTATGTCCAACTAAGCGCCTCCGATTTATTGGGTTGCACGGGCCCCAAGGCCCATGCCCAGGGTCTAGTATAACCCGCGTCGAAGGGGCCGGGGCCGCCTCACCCGTCATCCCGGCCCCCGAGCCGGAAGCCATCCCCTTTCCCATCCCCCCAGCGCCATGGCCCCGCTCACCCTGAGCCTGTCGAAGTGCCAGGTGGGAGGTGGGGCCGCTCGTGCTAAGCCCCTAGTTTATCCTGAGCCTGTCGAAGGGGAATATGAGCGGGGCGGGCCAAGTCCCCTCCCCCGCTCTGCTATAATCCCCCCGTCCGTCCGATGGCGGCTCGATTGCGAAGGAGGATTTTGAGCTAACCTGTGGAGACAGATGGAACAATGACCAAACACAATGATCTCGTTAACGTATTACTGGAGAATTACCCCATTATTGACCGTCTCGCCTGTGTGTATTGTGGAATGGACATAACGTTTCCATCAGGAATAGCTATCGCTGAAAAAAGCCTGGCCAACTTCCGACCTGACATTACAATATTAGATTCAGAGGGAAAACCGAGAGGGACAATCGAGGTCATCGACACGAATTCACCGACGCCGGCTAAGTTGGCTAGCCAAGAAAAACTGTCTTTCGCTTATTTTTTCCACGTGGACGGCTATTGTTATTGTTCTATCTGGTGTTATCAAAATCGGGACACGCCTCGGCTGTGCGACATGCCAACTTGTGAAGAATGCGGTAGGTTAATCTACACCTTGGGATTTGGGACTCACGGACTGGTTGATTGGGAAGGCAGCTTCGATGGAGGGACATGCCTTGAATGCGCCGCGCGTAGGACCGGAGGTCAATGGAGAACGCCAGGAGAACTAGCACTGGGAAACCTTGAAGACAGACTGCCCGGCAAAGATGTCACGATTATTGAGAGGTTCCTATTATTTTCGGACGCTGACTTCTGGGCCAAGGTCTGGTCTACCCGAACCGGTCAACTCACTTGGTCTCGGAGTTCTGAATCGGCAACATCTGCTCGATTAACCCAAGTAGAAGCTGCGTTCAAGCGGGGGGATTGGGAAAATGGGCAGAGACTACTTCATCCAATAGGTGCACCCCGATGGGACTGGGACGAAGAACAGGGACCTCGTTTATTCGCTTGGGAGCACGGTAATTGCGTAAGAACAGCATTGGCATGGCGGCAATTGAGAGAACACAGGTTAGGTTGTCTTCCACTATCAATTCAAGAATGTGTTAGGACACGTCCCGGGCTCCCCGATGTAGTGACGAACCCGGAAGAAATAATTGTGACCCATGGAGGCTTCCCCGACGGGAGATTTACAGCCTGTGGCATTGACCGGCAAAATATTGACAAGCCCATCCAGATCGCAATGGATGAGATGCCATCTTGCCCTGAATGCAGATAAAGGACGTAGGAAAGCTCATTTAGTCCGTTAACTCAGTTTTAGGGCAGAATCGCAAAGGAGGCCCACCTTGACTCCACCCGGGAAGAAGGTTCACGAAAAAGACCTCGTCGGCACCCAGGTTGTCGACTACGAGCAGAGAGTCGACATTAACCGCCTCCGCAAGGATCGGCTCCACAAGCTCCAGGCCGAGATGGCCGCCGCCGACATCGAGGCCGTCCTCTTCTTCGACCCCGTCAACATCCGCTACGCCATCGGCTCTCGGCTGAACGAGACCTTTGGCCTCCGCTTCAAGGGCGCCCATGTCCTCGTGCCCCAGGAAGGACGACCCGTCTTCTTCGACTCCAACGAGCTCCACACCGAACGCTTTGCCGAAGACGCGGAGATGCTGCCCGCCATAGGCGTTGAATTCTGGCTGTTGGGCGAGTTCACCCGGGACAGCACCCTCGAGTGGGCCCAGGTCATCAAGGACACCCTCGTCTCCCTCGGAATCTCCTCCCAGCGTCTCGGCATCGACAGGCTGGACGCGTTCACCTTCAACGCCCTCCAGGAACGCGGCTTCTCCTTTGTCGACGCCCTGGAGCCCCTCTCCCGGGCCCGCTCCATCAAGACCCCCGACGAAATCGCCCTGGTCCGCCAGGCCTGCGCCATCGGCGACGTCGGCCTGGCCAAGGTCCAAGAGGCCATCAAGCCCGGCGTCACCGAGAACGACCTCTTCGCCCTCCTCCAGCACTACAACCTCTCCAGGGGCGGCGAGCGCATCGACGGCAAGCTCCTCACCGCCGGAGGCAACACCAACCCCTGGATCAAGCGGGACGCCTCCGACCGCCTCGTCATGCCGGGCAACCTCGTCGCAATCGACACCGACATGGCCGGGCCCCTCGGCTATTTCGCCGACATCTCCCGCACCTACCTATGCGGCGACGTCAACCCCAACGAAGAGCAGATGGACGCCTACAAGCGGGCCTACGACTACATCTACTCCACCATCCCCTATTTCGTCCCCGGCGCATCCTTCGCCGAGGTCGCCGAGAAGGCCCCCACCATCCCTGCCGAATACAACCGCAACCGCTACCCCCTCATGGCCCACGGCGCAGGCATGTCCGACGAATGGCCCGCCATCTACTTCAAGGACCCCCGTCCCGACGAGCCCGCCAACTACCCCGGCGAGATCAGGGAGAACATGGTCATCTGCATGGAGGCCAGCTTCGGCCGCGAGCACGGGACCGAGCAGGTCAAGCTGGAAGAGCAGCTTCTCATCAAGGCAGACGGCCCCGAGATCCTCTCCCAGGCCCCCTTCGACTGGCGCTTCATGGACTAGGAGCGAGACGTTCCCACCCCGACTCCCGGAGGCTAAGCATGGTGACCAAGCAGTTTCACGAAAAGGACGTTATCGGCCGCCAGGTGGTCGACTTTGAGCAGCGCATAGACGTGCAACGCCTGCGCCGAGACCGCATCGCCCGACTCCAGTCCGAGATCGCCAAGGCCGACCTCGGCGCCATCCTTCTCTGGGACCCGGTCAACATGCGCTACGCCTCCGGCACCCGGCTCATGGAGAGCTTCATGCTCCGCCACAAGAACAAGTCGGTCCTAGTGCCCCGGGAGGGGAAGCCCATCATCTTCCAGCCCGGTCGCCTGGAAGCCTCCGTAGTCGGAGACGACGCCGACGTCCGGTGGATCCGTACCTTCGAGTTCTGGCAGTGCGGCACCTACACCCGGTCCGCCACCCTCAAATGGGCCGAGGAGCTCAAGGGGGTGCTCGGCGAGCTTGGGATCGCCGGCGAGAGGCTCGGCATAGACCGCATGGACCCCGACAGCATCAACGCCCTCTCCGACCTCGGCATCCGCGTCGAGGGCGCTACCCCCGTCGTCGGCTGGGCCCGGGCCATCAAGACCAACGACGAAATCGCCGCCATCCGACAGGCCTGCGCCATCGCCGACGTCGCCGTCTCCCGGGTCCGCGACGCCATCGTCCCCGGCGTCACCGAGAACAAGCTCTACTCCATAATGTCCGGCACTAACCTCGAGTACGGCGGCGAACGCATCGACGGCAAGCTCCTAGCCGCCGGGGGCAACACCAACCCCTGGCTCCACCGGGAAGCCACCGAGCGCGTCGTTCTCCCCGGCAACCTCGTCGCCATGGACACCGACATGGCTGGACCCCTCGGCTACTTCGCCGATATCTCCCGCACCTACCTCTGCGACGGCGTCAAGCCCAACGAGGAGCAGCTCGACGCCTACCAGCGCGCCTACGAGTTCGTGCAGACCGGCATACCCAAGTTCGTCCCCGGCGCCGCCTTCATCGATATCGCCAACTCCATGCCCGAGGTCCCCGACGACTACAAGCTGAACCGCTACGTCGTCCTCGCCCACGGCGCGGGGATGTCCGACGAATGGCCCGCCCTCTACTTCCCCGACATGAACGACACCGGCTTCGGGAACGACGTGGGAGAGGTGCAGGAGAACATGGTCATCTGCATGGAGGCCAGCTTCGGCCGCGAGCACGGGACCGAGCAGGTCAAGCTGGAAGAGCAGCTCCTCATCACTAAGGACGGCCCCAAGGCGCTGTCCCAAGCCCCCTACGACTGGCGCTTCCTCCCCACCGAGGTCTAACCCCACATCCGAAGGCAATCTCTCTCCATGACTCGACCCACCCTCCAAGACATCTACCGCGCCCGATCTCTTCTCGCCGGCTACATGTCCCCCACCCCCCTCCACCACTACCCCGGCCTCGACGCCTTCACCGGTGCCGAGACCTACGTCAAGCACGAAAACCACACCAGGACAGGCGCTTTCAAGATTCGCGGCGCCCTGAACACCATGTCCCTCCTCACCCCCGAGCAGAAGGAACGCGGCGTGGTCGTCTCCTCCTCCGGCAATTTCGGTCAGGGCATGGCCTACGCGGGGCGCATATTCGGGGCGAAGGTCGTCGTAGTTATGCCGGAGAGTCCTAACCCATCCAAGGTCGAGGCCATCGAGGCCTTCGGCGCCGAGGTCGTCCTCAGCGACACCGTATACGACGCCGACCCCGCCGCCATCCGCTCCATCATCGAAGAGCGCGGCTGCCAGTACGTCAGCGACTCCACCGACCACCGTTTCATGGCCGGCAGCGGTACCATCATGCTGGAAATCCTGGACCGGCTCCCGGACGTCGACGTCGTCATCTTTCCCGTCGGGGGCGGGGGCCTCGCTTCGGGGGTCTCCATCGCCGCCAAGGCCCTCAAGCCCGACACCCAGGTCATCGCCGTCTGCAGCGCCCAGGCCGCCTCTCCCTACCTGTCCTGGAAGAAGGGCGAGTTGGTCGACTCCTCCATGACCACCTTCGCCGAGGGCATCGGCGTCAAGGTAACCTACGAACTTCCCTTCCGCATCATGTGCGACCTTCTGGACGATTTCGTAGCCGTGGATGACGACGAGATCCGCCGGGCCATCGTCCTGCTCCTCGAAAAGACCCACAACCTCGCCGAGGGCGCCGGGGCCGCACCCCTGGCCGCCGCCCTCAAGCTCGGGGAACGGCTCCGGGACAAGAAGGTCGTCCTCATCCAGTCCGGCGGCAACGCCTCCGTCGAAGAGCTCAAGGCCTCCCTGGGAGCAGCTCAGTGACCTACACCACCGACATCCAGGCCATCATCCGGGCCCACGCGTTGCTCAAACGCTACATGTCCCCCACCCCTCTCCACCACTATCCCGCCCTCGACGCCATCCTCGGCGCCGAGACCTACGTCAAGCACGAAAACCACACCGCCATCGGCTCCTTTAAGATCAGGGGCGGCCTCAACGCCATAGCCAACCTCACCCCGGAGCAGTTGAAGAAGGGCGTCGCCGTGGCCTCCACCGGGAACTTCGGGCAGTCCGTCGCCTACGCCAGCCGACTATTCGGTTGCCATGCCGTCATTGCCCTTCCCTCCAACCCCAACCCCGGCAAGGCCGAGGCCATCCGCAACTTCGGCGCCGAGCTCATGACCCACGGCGCCGACTACGACGAGGCCCGGGACCATCTCCAGGTCATCGCCGAGGAGAAGGGTTACCGGCTCTTCAACGACGCCGAAGACCCCGACTTCGTATCTGGCCTCGGCACCTGCATGGTCGAAATCCTCCAGGACCTCCCCGACGCCGAGATCGTCATCGTTCCCGTTGGCGGCGCGGGGTTCGCCTCCGCCCTCTGCATTGCGGGAAAGGCCATCAGGCCCGACCTGGAGATAATCGGCGTTTCCTCCGAAGCCGCTCTGTCTCCCTATCTGTCCTGGAAGGAGGGCCGTCTCGTCGACTCCCCCACCACTACCTTCGCCGAGGGAATCTCCGTTCGCGTCTCCTTCGAAGGTTCCCAGGCCGTCATCCGTGATCTCCTCGACGACTACGTCCTCGTCTCGGAGGACGACATCCGCCGCTCGGTAGTCCAGATGCTCGAAAAGACCCACAACCTCGCCGA
>JAAXHX010000403.1 GCA_012270635.1 Dehalococcoidia bacterium
TACGCTGTTCGCCCGACCCCCGCTGTGCAGGTAGTAGTCCGTGTATCGGGTCCGGGCCAGGGGCCATTCCTTCTCGCTGCGCCACTCGTTGGTCCCCATCACGAATATCCGCACGGGGTCGTCCTCGTCCAGCCCGTTCTCTTCTCCCTTCAACCAGTGGTCGAACCAGCGCAGCTTGGTCCCTTGGAAATCGAAGGACGTCGACCCGGCCGCCGCCCCGAATTCCATCTCCCCTGCAACGTTACCCGGCGATGAGTCATGGAACCAGGGCCCGATTATCAGCCTCTGCCCGTTCCTCGCCAGCTCCGTCGCCCCGTTCTTTCTCATCCCAACGAAGTTGCGGATGGTGCCTCCCAGGAACACGTCGTACCAGCCGCCCATGTTGTAGGCCGGGACCTCGATGGTCGAGTGCCGGTCCCCGATGTTCCACGTCCGCCAATAGGAATCGTTCTCCTGGTGTTGCACCCAGTCTTTGAAATAAGGGGCCAGAGCCGGATTGTTGTACAGCGGGTGGTCCGCGAAATTAAGGCTTTTCAGGGCGCCGTCCAGGTCGTCCAGCGCCTCCAGCATCCGGCCCGCGTCCTTCGACACGTCCCCGTGGTCCCGGGTTATGTGGTCCAGGTTCGCCAGCGCCAGCGACAGGCTCCAGTTCAGCGTGAAGAAGAGCTGGAACGCCCCGCCCTGGTAAGTCCAGCCCTCGTAGTAGTCGTCGCTGGTTATCGACGGCACGATGCACTTCAGGTGCGGGGGCCGCGATATCGCCGCCAGCCACTGCGTAGCACCGACGTACGAACCCCCGTGCATCCCCACCGCCCCCGACGACCACGCCTGCGACGCCGCCCACTCCACGCTGTCGTACCCGTCGTTTATCTCGTTCTTGAAGGTGTAGAACGTCCCCTCGGAGTTGTATCTCCCCCGGACGTTCTGCATCACGAACGCGTACCCCTGCCTCGCCGCCCGGATCGGGTCCAGGCTGTCAACCCTCGTCGAAAACGCGTCCTTGTCATACGGAGTCCGGCACAATATCACCGGGTACCGACCCGGCGTGTCCGGCCTATATACGTCGCTGTACAGCACCGTCCCGTCCCGCATCCGGGCCGGAACGTCCTGCTCCACCCTGACCGTCACCGGATTGCTCATCCTTCACCTCCCATTTGTCCTCCGTTACCCTATTCTCCTCCACCCTCGCCCTTCCCTCCGTCATTCCGGCCCCCGTGCTGGAATCCATCCTCACACTTCCGTCATTCCCGACCCCGATCGGGAATCCAGGGGGCGGGGCCGCTCGTGCTGAGCCCCTAGTTTATCCTGAGCCTGTCGAAGGGAAGTATGAGCGGGGGGTTGGCCCCCATCAAGACCGTAGAAACTCCTTCACCAGCCCCGATACTTTCTCCCTCTGCTCCATCTGCGGGAAGTGCCCTGCCCCATCGAATATCTCCGTCCGCACCGTCGTGTTCACCATCCCCCCCGAAAACTCCCGCGCATATTCCGGCGGGACCAGGTCGTCCTGCCGACCCCACACCACCAACGCCGGCGCCGAAACCCGGTATATCCGGTTCTTCAAACCCTTGTCCGGTATCGGCCACGTGAACTTGGACGTGCACGCTATCGCCCACGTCCTCGCTATCGTGTAGTCCTTGAACTCTTCCTCGTCTTCCGGCGCCGCCATGAAGGACTTTGCCAGCTCGCCCTCCGGGTCCGCGAAGCACGCATTGACCAGGTCCTGCGGGCTCATCGCCGTCCAGTCCAGCACCGGGTGCTCGTCCAGCCAGAACCCGACCGGATTCATCAGTGCCAGCTTGCTCACTCGCTCGGGATTGCTCGACGCCACTTCCGCCGCCAGCATCCCACCGTACGAGTGCCCGATCACCGCCGGCGATTCCAGCCCCAGTGCGTCGAATAGGTCGTAGTGGTAGAGCACTAGGTCCCACAGCGTGTCGATTTTTCGGATGTCGTCCGGGTCGTGCAGGCCCGGGTGAACGGGCGCGTACACCCGGTACTCGGAGGAGAGATCGTCCAGGAAGCCGTCCCATCGCAGGCCCCCTGCCCCGTGCAGGAACACCACCGGCGGCCCCTCGCCCGCCGTCACCACCTTCGGGTTGAGCAACCCGTTGCGGACCTTTGGGAACCGGTCTTCCACCGTGACCATTTGCTTCTCCTGTTCAGGCTGCCCTTAGGAGGACGACTCCCGCGCCCTTTCCGGCCTTTACGCAGCTCCCGCTACCCCACCGCAGCCGGGGCGCTCGTCTTCAGGGTCTCGGGCCACCAGTGGTTCTCCCACTCCTCGTCCCAGATGTGCCGGATGTGCGGCAGCACATCCTTCGAGAATATCTCGATGTTCTTCAGCGTAAGCTCGTGCGGCATGGACCCGATGTGCAGCAACACCATCAGGTTCCCCACCCGCAGCCGCTTCACCGCATCCTTCAGCTGGTCCACCACCGACGCCGGGCCGCCGCTTATCACGTACTGGTGGTCCACGAAGTCCTTGAACTTCCACTCCTTCCACTGCCCTATCTGGTCGCCCCTTCCCCCGCCCAGCTGCTTGATCCGAGTCACCAGGCTCTTGTAGTCCTGGTATCCCGGTGCCGCCTGGAACTCGGGGGCCGTGGCCATGCACTTGTTGAAGAAGTACTGGATGTGCTTTTCGTAGTCCTTCTCCGCCTGCTCGTCCGTCTCCGACACCGCAACCAATTGCAGGAACCCCGCCCGGTAGGGGTTGGCGTCCAGGCCGTTTTGCTCCACCCTCTCCCAGAACCTCTCCATGATCTTGGCCGCGTATAGGTTGCCGTAGTAGCTCAGGTAGCA
>JAAXHX010000404.1 GCA_012270635.1 Dehalococcoidia bacterium
GTGGAGCTTGTCGGGCATGATGTGGTCGGAGAAGCGGCCCGGGAAGTCCATGATGCGGTCGTAGGCGAGGGAGCCGGAGACGAGGATTTTCAACGGAGACTCCTTAGGGGTGGTGAGTGGGGGTGGGCTCCCCGCTCATACTGTGACGGGTTCGGCTTGGTGGGCCGCCGGGGATGGATTCCCGATCGGGGTCGGGAATGACGGGAAAAGAGGGGATGGAATCCGGTTCGGGGGGCGGAATGACGGGGGAAGGGGTGCGCTCATGCCTTGACGGGCTGAGCACGAGCGGGCCCGAGTCCCGGCTCATGCTTCGCTCCTCTGTGAGCGCCCTTTTGGAAGTGGGGGATGACCTTGGCGGCGAAGAGTTCGATGCTGCGCATCACCTTGGAATGGGGTATGTATGGCATGGCCATGTAGGTCATTAGCTCCTGCAGGCCAACGCCTTCCCGAAGCTCCTCCAGCTTTTCGATTACGTGTTCCGGGGAGCCGATGAGGAGGTTGCGATTGAAGAGGAGGTCCCAGTCCAGGGCCATGTCGGGGCGGACCTCCTCGCCGGGATTCATGAAATTGTTGAGGGGGCGCCGGTTTTGGGTCCAGCGGAAGGTCATGAGGACACCGGCCTCGGCGTCCCGACGGGCCTCCTCCATGGTGGGCGCGATATAAGTGGTGCGCATTAGGGCGACGCCCTCGCCGGAGACGAAGGTGCGCCCCTCGGCACGGGAGCGGGTCTCGGCGTAGAGATGAAACTTCTTCTTCAAAAGGTCGGGGGTGGGCTGCCAGTTGATGACCTTCATGCCCCTCTCGGCGGCGAAGGCGATGGAGCGGTCGCTGTCGGTGACCTGCCAGAGGGGCGGGTGGGGCTTCTGGTAGGGCTTGGGAAGCATCCGGAGCTTGGTCACGAGGTCGCCGTCGGCCCATCGGGGGTCGGGGGCGCTGAGGGGGTGGCTCCAGCGGATGCCGGAGGCGGGGAAAGTGTAGTTGGGGCCGTGGTGGGAGAAGAAATCGTTGGTCCAGGAGTTTATGAGGATGTCGAGGGTTTCTTCGAAGAGCTCGCGGTTGGCCTCGGGATTGGATGGGTCGGACTTGGGGTGGAAGGCGGAGCCCTCCCGGGAGCGGACTCCCCGGCCCACGGCGACGTCGATGCGGCCCTTGGTCATCTGGTCGAGCATGGCGATGTCCTCGGCGAGGCGGATGGGGTGCCAGTAGGGGAGGAGGTTGGCGCCCTGGCCGAGGCGGATGCGGGAGGTGCGGCAGGCGAGGTCGGCGCACATGAGGACGGCGTTGGGGAGCTGGTCCATGCCCTCGGCGCCCATGTGGTGCTCGCCGACCCACGCGGAGTGAAACCCGGCCTGTTCGCAGAGGACGACTTCCTCTCGGAGGTCGTCGATGAGCTGGTGGTAAGGGCGATGGCCGCCGGGGTCGACCCGGGTGTCGAAGTATCCGAATTTCATGGCGTGTCGTCCAACAAGGCGAAGGATTTGGAAGGAGCGCCTGTTTCGGGGAGTATATCAGAGGCGGGGGATGGATTCCGGCTCGGGGGCCGGAATGACGGAGGGGAGGGGGGTGGGTTCCGGCTCAGGGGCCGGAATGACGA
>JAAXHX010000405.1 GCA_012270635.1 Dehalococcoidia bacterium
GAGCCTGTCGAAGTATGAGCGGGAGGAGGGGCGTGCCCCCCACTAGTGCAGGGGCCCGCTCCAAACGTAGTCGTTCACCTTCACCTGCCCGTGGCACGACTGGCATCCCTCCACCCGACCTTCCGCCTTCACCGTCCCGTCGGCCAGGACCTTCAGCCAGAACCAGTCGTTGTTCTCCGGGTTGTACCCGGCCCTCTTGTACATCACCGTGTGCGCCTCGAACTCCCCACCCCCCGAGTAGTTCTCCTTCACGATGATCGCCCCGTCGGGCATGCTGCCCTTCTTGCCGGTGAGCGCGTCCAACGCCGCGGGGTTGAGGTAAGTCGTCAGCAGCATCCCGTGCGGCTCCAGAGCCGGGTACTTCTCCCCGAGGTCCGGCCACAGCTCCCAGTTCTCCCGGTACTCCACTTCATCCAGGTACGCCATCACCGACGCCGCCGAAGGTTCTGGCAGCCCCGGCTCAGCGCCGCCGCATCCCGCCATACCCACCGCCGCCACGACCAGCGGTATCATGACGGCCAGATGTCTAAGATTAAGTTCGGTCATGCGTATCCTCATGATGATGACAACCTCCAGCACTTTCCCCCGAGACCTCCGCGCCTCGGCCCTGGAACGCCGACTCCCATGCCGGTATCATTGGCAGACAATCTTGGGCGACACATCTAAAGTGAGTCCAACCTTTGCTTTCCTGGGCAATGCTCCCGAAATCGCGATATAAGGCCTACCCGCAACCGTCATTCCTGCGGAGGCAGGAATCCAGGGGCGGGGNNATCGGCCTGTTCCAGGGGATGTTCGAAAAGAACATCCTCACCTTCAACCCGGGCTGGGACGCCGAGGCCCAACCCCTCTCTTCCTTCACGGACGTGCGTGAACTCCAACGCCGACTGAAGGCGAAGGGGGTGCAGCTGGTCAGCGAAGCCGATGAAGACGGCACGGGCCCGGCCAGCTTCGTGGCCCTGGACCCCGACGGCAACCCCGTCCTCGTCGACCAGCACGTCTGACCGCTCTTCCCTTAACCCACCGCCCCCTCTCTCCAGTCCTTCAAAATCTCGTGGGCGGCGTTGTGTCCCGGGGCCCCCGTCACCGTCCCGCCCGGATGGGTCCCGGCCCCGCACATGTACAGGTCCTTTATCGGCGTCCTGTAGTCCGCCCACCCGGAAAATGGCCGGTGCCGGAACAGCTGGCCCGGCACGCATTCGCCGTGGAACATGTGCCCCTGGCTCATGTATACCCGGTCTTCCAATTCCTTCGGAGAGACCAGGAAGTAGTCGTCGATGATTTCCGGCAGGTTGGGGATGTATTGCGTCATTAGGTCCACGCAATGCTTCACGTACCCATCCCCGATGCTGGCCCAGTCTCCCTCCTTCAGGCGATATGGGGCCCACTGACCATACACCGTCATGTAGTGCTTGCCCGGCGGCGCCATTGAGGGGTCCATCGCCGAATGGATTATCCCGCTCAGATAGGGCCCTTTCGCCGGATGGCCGTACTTGGCGTCGTCCCACGCCCTTTCCAGGTACTCGACGCTGGGGGCAATCCAGAACAGCCCCTGGTGCTGGGACCCGGCCCCCTCGCCCGGGAACGCCTTGAACTCCGGTAGCCCGCTCATGGCGAAGTGAATGTTGAACGTCATCCCCTCCCCCGCGATCCCATCGACCTGGGTCAGGAAGTCGGCGTCCAGGTCCCCCGGCTCCACCAGCCTTTGAAACGTCCTCTTCGGGTCGGCGTTCGATGCCACCGCCTTCGCCTCCATGATCCGTCCGTCCGCAAGCTCCACCCCCGTCGCCCGACCCCCCGTCACCCTTATCGAGACCACCTCGGCATCCGTATAGACCTCCGCCCCGAGGCTCCGCGCCGCACTGGCCAGCGCCTGGGTTATCGTTCCCATCCCACCCGGGACCCGACCCCACGCCGTGCCCGGCTCCGGCCAGTAATGCAGCATCATGTACGCGGACCCCGCCGACATCGGGCCCATCCCGACTCCCGTCATTCCCCTGGGCGCAATGGACGCCTTCACTTCTTCCGACTCGAACCGCGCATCCAGGAACCCCTTCATCGAGCCGAACATGATCTCCCGGAACGCCCTCGACTCCCCCGCCTCCGCAAACCGCGCTTCCACCTCCCCTACCGGCAGCGGGGGCCGCAGCTCCAGGGACGGCTTCATGATCGATGCCAGCCTGTCCATCTGCTGCTCAAAGCGAAGGTAGGCCTGGGCGTCCTTCCCCGAGAATTTGGCCACCTCGGCCATGCTCTTCGCCGGCTCTCGCCAGTACTGGATGTAGCGTCC